>CAMHGU010000109.1 GCA_946184715.1 uncultured bacterium
GGCTTAACTTTGCACCGCAATTGCGACCAATGGTGCCTTAGCTCAGTGGTAGAGCAATGGACTGAAAATCCATGTGTCCCCGGTTCAACTCCTGGAGGCACCACGCCGAAAGCCCCTCGACCTCCACGGCCGAGGGGTAATTTTTATGATGTCGTCGCGGAGCTGCCGCCCTATTGTGGCGCTACGCCCGCTTCGGCAACACAATGACGACGCTCAGCGATGCGTTAATAGTGATACACTGATATACAGGACTTTATATGATAGAATCGTACATAACGTGCCCTACGACATTCCCGATTGAAGCCACGGAGCCGTGGGCTATCGTAGGGAAGATAGAGGATATCGTCGGCCGCCTCATCGGGTCGCTCAGCGATGATTACACGGTGAAGGATGGCGTGGCCATTCACCGCATGGTCGTCATTGGCCACAATGTCACCATCAAAGCGCCGGCATCGGCTATGTGTCACGGCTGAAAACGCCTTCCGCTCATCGAGAAAACGCTCAACGCAGCCCGCCGAGAGGACACAACCGCAAAGCATTTCATATCGCAAGAATACGGTTGCGGCATCGGTCAGTTGTTTTTCCTGTAGCTCCCGACAGCCCAGATGGCCATAAAGAGGCCTATGCCGAGGAGGGCAAAAATCTGATGCGCCACATCGCGAAAAGCGCCGCCGCGGATAAACACGGTGCGAATGGCATCGATGAAGTAGTGCATCGGGTTGATGTAGGTGGTGGCGTAGGCCCACTGGGGCATTGAGCGCGTGGGCGTGAATAGGCCGCTGAGCAGCATTATGCACACGATGAAGAACCACATCACAAACATCGCCTGCTGCATCGTGTCGCTATAATTGGAGATGATGAGGCCGAAGCTGGAGAAGAACAGGGCAAGCAGCATCGCGAGCACATACACCAGCCAGAGCGGGCCGGCAGGGGTAAGGCCGTACACGAGCCAAGCCAGCACGAGGCATACGGTGACCACGAAGAGCGCAATAAGCCAGTACGGAATGAGTTTGGAGAGGATAAAGGCCCACTTCGACACCGGCGTGACATTAATCTGCTCTATGGTGCCGGCCTCCTTCTCGCCCACTATATTGAGTGTGGGCAGGAAGCCGGTCATCAGCATCATCACGATGGCCAGCAGTGCCGGAATCATATATAGCTTATAGTTCTGATGCTTATTGTAAAGCAGCAACGTCGAGGCTTTCGCTTGAATAGCGGCCGCTGTGGGGGCCACATTGGCAGTGACAATCTGCGACAGGTAGGCGCTGCCCATACTGCCCTTGGTGCCGTTGACGGCATTGGCGGCGATGAGCACTTGCGGTCTGTGCCCCATCACAAGCTCTTTACTGAACCGGGGCGGTATCACGAGCACCACATCGGCTTTGCCGCTCTCTATCTCGGCCAATGCGGCCTTGTAGGTGGGTTTCTGTCCGTTGAAGATGAAGTAGCGGCTGGCCTCGATGCTGTGCACTATCCGCTGCGAGCCGACGGAGCGGTCGTTATCGACCACATCCACCACGATATTCTTCACCTCCATACTCATCACCCACGGCATCACGCACATTATCATTATGGGGAACATAATAATGAGCTTCGGCAGGAACGAATCGCGCCGTATGAGCAGGAACTCTTTCTGTAGGAGATACTTAATCATAATCGTAAGAACATTACTCCAACCGAGTTTTAAACTTAGCGAGGGCTATGGTGAGCAACACTACCGTCATACCCACGAGCACGAGCACCTCTTTCAGCACCTCGCCTATGCCCACGCCCATAATCATCAGCTTGCGCATCGCCTCGATATAGTAGCGCGGCGGCACCACGGCCGCTATCCACTGAAGCACCTGCGGCATCGACTCAACGGGGAACATCATTCCCGAGAGCATCACCACCGGCATCAGCAGCACCATAGCCGAGAGCAGCAGCGCCACGAGCTGGGTTTGCGCCACATTGGAGATGAGCAACCCGAGCGAAAGGGCCAGCAGAATGTAGATGACGCTCACCGCGATAATCCAGAACAGCGACCCCACCAGCGGCACACCGAGTACATAATGCGCCATAAGAAGAATGACTATGAGGATGGCAAACGCCAGCACCATATAAGGAATGGCTTTGGCGATAATCACCATCAGCGGCTTCACCGGCGACACCAGCAGCACCTCCATAGTGCCACGCTCCTTCTCTCTCACGATAGAGATTGAGGTCATCATAGCGCAGATAAGCATCAGCAGCATACCCATAATGGCCGGCACGAAGTTGTAGGCCGACTTCATCTGCGGGTTGTAGAGCATCTTGGAATTGACAACCGACAGGGTCGAAGCGTCGCCGAGCGAGCCGGCGACTACTTGCTGGGCGTAGTTGGTCCACTGCTGCGCCATATTAGGGTCGGAGCCGTCAACTATCAGCTGCAGGCCCGATTTTTTGCTTGCGAAGTCGGGGGCGAACACCACGGCCATATCGGCCTGCTGGCTGCGTATCAGCCGCTCAGCCTCGGCGGGCGTGGCTACGGTGGCGGTGAGGGTGAAGTATTCCGACTGGCCGAGCTGCTCCACGGCACGCCGCGTCAGGTGGTCCATCTGCGAGGTGACCACCACGGTGCGCACATTCTTCACGTCGGTAGTGATGGCGAAGCCGAAGAGCAGCATCATCACCACCGGCATACCGAAGAGGATGAGCATCGTGCGCTTGTCGCGCAGGATATGGCGGGTCTCTTTTATGACGAATGAGATAAACTGTTTCATAATCGTTAATCGCTTGAACGGGTGGCTTGGCGAGCCAGATAGGTGAAGACGTGGTCCATATCGGGCTGGTTGAAACGCTGTTTCAGCTCGGCGGGGGTGCCGAGGGCGCTGATTTTGCCATCGACCATAATGGAGATGCGGTCGCAGTATTCGGCCTCGTCCATATAGTGGGTGGTGACGAATACGGTGATGCCCCGCTCGGCCGCGTCATAGATGAGTTCCCAGAATTGGCGGCGCGTGGCTGGGTCGACTCCGCCGGTGGGCTCGTCGAGAAACACCACGCCCGGCTCGTGGAATATCGACACCGAGAAGGCAAGCTTCTGCTTCCAGCCCAGCGGCAGGCTCTTGACCAAGGTGTCGCGATGCTCGGTGAATTGCAGTCGCTGCAGCAGCTCACCGGTCTTGCGCTTGATGTCGGCATCGCTCATTCCGTAGATGCCGGCAAAGAGCCTGATATTCTCGGCCACTGTGAGGTCTTCATAGAGCGAGAACCGCTGCGACATATACCCGATGTGGCGCTTAATCTGCTCATGCTGAGTGCGAATATCGAAGCCGCACACGGTGCCGGTGCCGCTCGTGGGCTGATTCAGCCCGGTAAGCATATGCATAGCGGTGGTCTTGCCGGCGCCGTTGGCTCCGAGGAAGCCGAAAATCTCCCCGCGCTTCACCGCAAACGAGATGTCGTCGACGGCGTGGAACGACCCGAAGGACTTCACCAGATGCTCCACCTCTATGATATTCTCGGGCTGAGAAGTGGGCGTCGCGGCTTGCGCGCCGGCGGCCTTCGTAAGGCCAGGCGGATTGAAGATGTCCTTAAAGCGGTCGAGAATCACCGAGGGGGTATCGATGCCCCTCACCTTGCCGTGGTCGAGAAATGCCACGCGCTCGCAGCAGCGCACCTCGTCGAGGTAAGGCGTGGAGGCCACGATGGTGATGTCGCGCTCCTTGAGGGTGGAGAGCATCTCCCAAAACTCCTTACGGCTTACGGGATCGACGCCCGTGGTGGGCTCATCGAGGAAAAGCACGCTCGGGCTATGCACTAAGGCGCAGCTCAAGGCAAGTTTCTGCTTCATACCGCCCGAGAGCGCCCCGGCCTTGCGGTTGCCGAACCGCTCTATCTGTGAGTAGATGGCTCGAATGGAGTCGTAACCTTCCTCAACGGTGGTGCCGAAGAGCGTGGCGAAGAACTCCAGATTCTCCCTCACCGTCAGGTCCTGATAGAGCGAGAAGCGCCCGGGCATATATCCCACGCGGCAGCGCACCTCGCGCATCTGCTTCACCACATCGAAGCCATCGACCGAGGCCGTGCCGGCATCGGGCAGCAACAGCGAGCAGAGAATGCGAAACATCGACGTCTTGCCCGCGCCGTCGGGGCCGATGAGGCCGAACACTTCGCCCTTGCCCACAGTGAACGACACATCATCGAGTGCCTTCACTTGCCCATAGCTCTTGCTTATGTTGTTGACCTCAATGGCGCTCATAACTTCACCTCACCGTACATACCTATCTTTATATAGCCGTCGTTCTTCACGGCTATCTTCACAGCATACACCAAGTCGGCGCGCTCGTCGTCGGTCAGAATAGTCTTGGGCGTAAACTCCGAGCGTGTAGAAATCCACGTGATGGTGCCGTCGTATTCATTCTTGCGGCTGTCGCCATAGTCGGCCAAGACCTTCACCTTCTGCCCTATCTTGATGCTTTGCAGCTGGGCCGAAGTGACGTAGGCGCGAAGGTGCATATCCTGCGTGTCGGCCATCTTGAAGAGAGGCTTGCCGGTGGTGACCAGCTCACCGCACTCTACATATTTCTCCAGCACTGTCCCTTTAGCCGGAGCTGTGATATGGCACTTATGGAGCAGGTCGCGCAGCTGCGCTATCTGGGCATCGGCGGTCGAGGCTTGCGAATCGAGTGTGGAGAGCTGCGTATTGAGTGTGCTCACTAAGGCCTCAAGCTGTTTCTGCAGCACCTTCACCTGATTGGCGGCATCATCGAGCATCTTGCGAGGGGCGGCACCGTCGGCCACCAGCTCCCTATAGCGCTGCTCCTCAAGGCGCGCCTTAGCCAGTTGCTGACGTGTGGCAGCTATCTGCCTCTCCATATCGGGCTTCTGGCTCCGGTACACCTGCTTGGTGGCCTCAAGCTGTTGTATCTTCAGCCACGTCTGGGTGGTGTCGATAAGCCCCACTTCCGAGCCCGAGGTGAGCGCATCGCCCTCATTGATGTCAAATACGAGCAAGGCTCCGCTCTGCTCGGCATACACCGTGGTTTCCGTCGCTTCAAAGGTGCCCGTGGCATCGTACTCCTTCGCTTTCTCTCCGCAGGCGGCTACCATCAGTGCCACGCCTGCCAGTGCCATTATCTTCTTCATATCCATATTTCGCTTAATTATTGGTGGTAAATCGGTTGTCATAAATCTGTTTCAGCATCTCTATCTCGTGCATCGACTGCTGCACTCGCGCCGCGTTCTCCTGATTGATTTCGCTTATCAGGGCGTTGACGTCGATGATGCCGTGGGCGAGTTTCGACTCGGCCGCTTTCCTCACCGAGGCGCGCAAGTCGATAATCTCTTGGTCGGCGGCCATCAGCTTGCGGTAGCGGGCTATCTCCTCGTTCTGCCGCAGCAGCTCCAGGCGGTTATTGAAGAGGAACACCTCGCGATTAGTCGCTATCAGGTCGCGCTGCGTTTGAAGCTTCGCCTTGTCGTTCTTGCGGGTGTAGAGCGCGCCGATGTTCCAGGTGAGGCGGGCGCCCACGATACCATTGAGGCTCCATTTGTGCGACATCATATCCTCAAACATATTGTAGCCCGGATATCCGTAGTAGCCTTGGGCGAACACTCCGAGCTTGGGCATCAGCGCGGAATTGAGGCTCTTCTCTTGGGCGTCGGCCAGCCGTAGCTGTGCGTCGAAGAGGCGCATCTCGGGCCTGTTATCCATCAGCTGCGAGGCCGCTTCGGTGGCCTCTGGCTTCACCACGCTCTTCACCTCGATGCCGCAGAAGGTGCTCAGCATCGACTGCAGCATCCGCTTGTTCGATTCAAGGCTTGTGGCCTGCTGCGCCACATTGAGCCGCTCGGCTTTGACGTTATGAAGGTCGCTCTCAGCGGCCGTGCCGCCCTTAACCATCGACTCGAGCTTCCGTTCGTTGCTCGCCAGCAGCTCCTGAAGGTCTTTGTTCAGTTGTATCTGCTCATCGAGCATCAGCAGCGCGAAGTACATCTCATCGACGCGCTTGCGCACCGCGTACAAGTCCACCTCGGTCTGTGCCGTCTGCACGTTGCCTTGCTCGCGCGCTATCGCCTGCCGGCTTCGTATTGCGCCGCCATCGTACACAGTTTGGTTGATGTCGATGCCCACGCGATACTGGTCTTTGCGCAAGCCTTTCATGTCAATGCCCATCTGCTGATAGGTGGTCTTGATCTGGTCGGGCCACGACACCACGTCGCTCTGGTAGGTGGCTTGTGCCGAGGCCGACACCTGTGGCAGCCAGCCCTTGCGGATATTGGCCATCGTCAGCTCAGTGGTCTTCTCTATAAGCCCGAACTGGCTGATAAGCGGATAGTTGCGCTCCGCGGCCGTCTGGCACTCCTCAAGGGTCTGACCCGCGCCCGTCATATAGGCTACCGCCGCAGTGATAATCAGGATACTTCGATTTATGCTCATAACTGTTCCTTTTTCTTGCAGGCAAAGTTACGCTTTTATATTAGCGCTTCCATTACCTACCTGTACGAAAAAATTATGAATTTGTACGATTTCCGACGCCGCGGATGTTGCAATCCTCCCCAAAACATACTAAATTTGCACTTATTGAGTGCAAAATCGCAATTTGTTAACCGCTGTGCAAAATCGCAATATCCGTTATTTCCCCATCGACGCTTTCGACCTGCATAAGCTGGCCGGAACCGAGAGCCGCATCTTCGACAACGACGACCTCAGCATCATTCTCAACGGTCGCCCGGCCAATAACACCTTCTTCAGTGAGGGCGAGGTGTATCAGCTACCGGAACCACGACTGATGATATTCCTCAGCGGCGAAGTCGATGTGCATCTCAACCTGGAGCAATATCATTTCGAGCGCGGCACCGTGTTGCTCAGCACGCCCGATATGATAGTAGAGTTTGAGCACATAGGCCGCGACGCTATGATATGCGGCATCGGGATAAAAGAGGCTATACAGATAGCCGAAACTATCGTGCTCAAGGCTTCCGACGCCGACTTTGAGCTGCTGCTGCGGATGTTATACCTGCTTTGGGACGTGGCCTCGCAGTCGCCGTTTCGCCGCGAGGCCGTGCTGCCCATAGTCAGGGCGATGATTGCCGATGTGCAGTATCTCAAGCAAGAGGCCGGCAACACCGCGGGCGATACCGCTATCTCGCGCAGCCAGGAGATATTCCGGCAGTTCAAAACGCTCGTGAGCCGACACTGCGAGCAGGAGCGCAACATCCCCTTCTACGCCGAGCTGATGCGCATCAGCCCTCATCACCTCTCGGCGGTCATCAGCCAGGCCAGCGGCCATAGCGCGATGTACTGGATCAACAGGGCCACGCTGCTGCGCGCCAAGCTCCTGCTCCGCACCGGCGACCTGCTCACCTACGAAATTGCCGAGCGTCTCCACTTTGCCAACCCGCCGGCCTTCAACGCCTTCTTCAAGCGCGAGACAGGCCTCACCCCCAAAGAGTATCGCCACAACAAGTAAACCGAAATCCCTCATTAATATAAATATGACAATATG
>CAMHGU010000110.1 GCA_946184715.1 uncultured bacterium
CTGCATCTCCTGCAGGGTGTGGACCGGCGCCACGCCGTAGCGCTGCCGGAGCAGGTCGGTAAGGATTGCCCAATAGGGGGCGAGGTCGTCGGTCTCGGCCACTACAGCGCCGCTTGCTATGGCTTGGCGCAAGCCGCGGCGGGCGTTCTCGTTGAAGCGCAGTGCTTCCTTGACGGGGACAGTGGCCGACACATTGGAGCCGACAATGCGGCCACCATAGCGGAATATGGCGTAGAGGTCTTCCTCGGCCGGATAGGTGTGATAGATATGAGGCGCCGGCTTGTAAATCAGTCTTTTAATGCCTTGCGCAGGCAGGCAGGAGCTCATAGCGTCGAATATCTGCAGCATCACGGCCACATCGAAGTGGGCAGCGCGGGTGAGCCAGCCGCCATAGGTGAGGCCCTGATGCGAATAGAGCGTATCGTCCACACGATTGGCGGGCAGAAGGGCCACCGGCGCATTGTCGCGATAGGCGACGAGCGAGCAGTCGGCAAACCGCTGCCGATGGTAGTCCATATAGTCGCGCCTGTGGATAAAGGTAGCGTTCTTGGATTCGTCAACCAGCCGGTCCCAGAGCGGCTTCATCGACGGGTCGTATTGCTTAAGCGTTATCATATCGTCATCGGGCTTATCTGATCCACGACTGAGGGTTGAGCTTCTCGCGCTCGCGGCGCACCTCGAAGTGGAGGATGGTGCGGTTGCCGTCGTCGGGGTCGGAGTAGATACGGCCGAGCACCTGGCCGGCTTTAACGGTTTGGCCGGTGGTGACTGATGCCGATTGCAGATTGGCATAGACGGTGATGTAGTTGCCGTGGCGCAGCATCACCACGGTATTGAACCCATCGGTGCGGAACACCGTGGCCACGCCTTCAAATACGGCGCGTGCCGATGCTCCGCTATCGGTCTCGATGTCGATACCGCCATTGTCGGTCTCCACGTGGCTCAACTCGGCGTGGCGTTGACGTCCGAAGGGGCGCACCACCTTGTAGCGTGCCGTCACGGGCGACATCAGCTTGCCTTTGTTGCTCTCGAAGCTGCCGGTAAGCGCGCCGTCCACGTTGCTCTGCTTCTTGGCGGCTTCGGCATCGCGCTTGGCTCGCTCGTCGGCCTCGCGCTTGGCCTTGGCGTCGGCCTCTTTCTTGGCCTTCTCCTCGGCTTTGCGCTTCTCTTCGGCCTTGCGTTTCTCTTCGGCTTTACGTTTCTCCTCAGCCTTGCGACGCTTCTCGGCCTCTTTCTTCATCTTGGCCTCGGCCTCTTCGCGCTGTTTCTTATCGAGCTTGGCGATGCGCTCACGCTCTTCCTCCTCTTTGCGTTTCTCCTCGGCGAGGCGTGCGGCTTCGGCTTTGCGCTTCTCCTCGGCGATGCGAGCCTCCTCGGCCTTGCGCTTCTCCTCGGCGATGCGGCGCTCCTCGGCGAGGCGTTTCTCTTCGGCCTTGCGGCGCTCCTCGGCGAGACGACGCTCCTCGGCGGCTTTGCGCTCCTGCTCGGCAATGAGGCGGTCGAGCTGCGCGTCAAGCTCAGCCACGCGTCGCCGCTTCTCGGCCAGCACTTGCTGCAGCGCCGAGCCCTCGGCCTTGAGCTGCTCCACCACCTTGGCCTGCTCGTTCTTCTTGGCGTTCATCGAGGCGTGGGTGGCATTGAGCGAGGCGAGAGTGGCATTCTTCTCTTTGAGCACCCCGGCCAGCGCGTCTTTCTTCTCTTGCAGTGCCGTGCGCGCGGCGGCGATGTCGGCCACTTGCTGCTTGCGCCACTTGGTCACTTGCCGCAGATAACGCACACGCCGCATCGCCTGCTTAAACGAATCGGCCGAGAAGATAAAGGCGATGGCGTCGCTGCTGCCGCGCCGAGCCTGCATCGCCTTGACGGTCTTGATGTAGTCGGCCTGCAGCTTGCGCAGCCGCGCGTCGCACTCCTTGATGGAATCGGTGAGCACCGCGGCCCGCGCCTCGATGGTGGAGAGCTGACCGGAGAGGGCCGTTATCGACTTGCCGTGCTCGGCTATCTCGGCATCGAGCTTGTCGAGCTGGTTCAGCTGCCGTTTGGTCTGGGCAAGGTTGGCATTGACGTCGCTTTGCGCCTGCTTCACCTCGCTCTGAGCCGCCTGCTTCTGCTTCTTTACCTGGCTGACGCTCTTCTGGGCGGCACAGGGAGTGAGCGCGGCGGCTATGGCTATAAATGATATGATGAGGATACGTTTCATTCTACATCTTGCGGATAATGCGTAGGTAATCGACCAGCGACACTCGGCGGTAGGTGCTGCGGGTGGCTTTGTCGTTGTTGACGGGGGTATCCCAGCGCACACTGCCGTGGTCGTAGTCGATGGCGAAAGCTACGGCAGTGCCCATAATCGAGGCGTCGAACGACACATTGCCGGCCAACGTGCCCTGCGGGAGGTCGAAGAAATCAGAATAGTCCACATTGACGGCCTTGCCCACCTTGGGCTTCACGGCGAGGCGGGTGAGGCGGTTGCGGTCGTTGAAGTTGAACGAGTAGGTGATGCCGGGAAGCTGGTCGGACGGCGTGGCGGTCCAGCCGGCGCCGGTGTCGGCTTTGGCGAGCGTCACGCTGCGGTGGTCGGACGAGGTGAGGGTGCCGCCGCGAAGCGAGAACGGCCGGTTGAGCACGATATCCTGCAGCATCGAAATGCCGAGCGGTAGCCCGAGCGTAAACTTCGAAATGTCGTCGGCCACAAACACCTTATTCACCTTATCGGTGATGAATATGGAATCGTTGGTGACGAGCAGCTTGCCTATCTCGATGCCGAGCATAGGGCGCAGCGATATGAAAATCGACTTGCCGCGCACCATCTTCACCTGCACATTGCTGCCGAGCTGATGACCGGCATTTATGTCGATATGGCCGTTGGCCACGAAGGTCTGCCAGGGCCGGTAGGCATCGACGGTGCGGTCGTAGCGGGCGGTGAGGTCGGACGACGCGGCGGGCACATCGTTGTAGATTACATCGCCTTGCACGGCCTCTTTATTGGATCGGCACGCTGAGAGCGCGAGAACTGCCACGATGGCAGCGGTAATTATGCTGAGGTTACGGGTCATTTATAGAAGTAGGTTTTATGTTCCACTTTGCGTTGCAATATCTCTCGGGAGGGTTCCAGCTCCAAGGCTCGGCGCCACTGCTCGAGGGCCTTCTCGGGCTCGCCTTGCATAAAGAGGATGTCGCCGTAGTGCTCGAAGAAGTCGGCGGTAAGCTCCTCGCCTTGCTCCTCGGCCGTAGCGATGGCTTGCTCTATGTACATCCGGGCGAGGGTGTAGTCGCGCTTCTTGAAGAACACCCAGGCATAGGTGTCGAGATAGGTGGCGTTCTTAGGGTCGGAATTCTTTATGGTGATGGCGCTCATGCGCTCGGCGCGGTCGAGGTCGCCGTCGGTCTCGGTAAGGTAGTAAGCGTAGTTGTTGAGTGCCAGGAGGTTGGCTGGGTTGAGCGTCACGGCCTGCTCATAGCAGTTAAGCGCCTGAATGGTGTCGCCGAGGCGGCTCTGGCAGTCGGCGATGCTGCATAGGATGTCGGAGCGCCGCTCGTAGTCGGCACTGTCGGCCACGGCGAGGCACCGCTGATTCATCGCGAGGGCCGCGGGGTAGTTCTCTTTGATGATATATACAATGGCGGTGTAGCGCAGCAAGGTGCCGCTATTGGGGTGATACTGCAGGGCGCGGTCGGAGGCGCGCAGGGCGGCCACGGTGTCGTTGCCCTGGATGTAGAGCGCCATCAGCCGCTGCCAGTCATCCTCATTGGAGGGGTCCATAGCCACCACGGCTTCCATCTGCTCGGCTCCTTCGTCATATCGCTCATTGATAGCGAGATAGTCGGAGAACAGGCGATTGATGCCCGGCTCCAGCGGGTGCTGCTCCTGCAGGGTGTGGAATAGCCCCACGATGCGCGGCGAGGCGGTGTCGCCTTCGTGGAACAGACGGCCCACATAGCCTTTGATGACCTCGAGCTTGTTGTCGACGGGCACATCATCGTTAGTGAGCACGCGGTAAATCTGCTTATCGTAGCCGGCGCTGTCGCCTATTGCCACATAGTAGTTGGCCTTGGAGAGGGCCACTTGCCCGTTGCGCGGCTCTATGGCTTCCATACGGTTGAAATAGGTGAGGGCGCTGTCGGGGCGGTCGATGTGCATAAACATCGTGGCCAAGGCGTTGTTGAACGCCACATTATCGGGCGCGGTGGCGAGCAGGCGGCGCAGCTCGTTGAGGCCGCCTGTGGTGTCGCCTTTGAGGAGGCGGAAGCTGGCCTTGCTGGTGGATACGGGATAGGTAAGCCCTTCGTGTAGCTCGATGCTGTCGCACATCGCGATGGCTTCATCGTAGTCGCCATTGGCGGCATACGATTCCACAATCTCGTATTTCATATCGGTCTTCGACGGGAAGTCGTTGATAAGGCGGCGACGCACGGCAATGGCCTCGTCGTAGCGGCCGAAGCCCTGGCACAGCGAGGCGTAGATGGAGGCCTCGTCGTAGTCGGCGGGGTGCTGCTCGAGGTGGCGGCGCATCAGGGCGAGGTTGCGGTCGATGCCGTCCTTCCAGTTGGCCGAGAAGGTGCCGCTGAGGTTATACAGGCCGTAGTAGAACGCGATGGCGGTGTTGGCGCTGTCGAGCTCGTGGGCGCGCCGGAGCAGGTCGCGCACCACATCGAGGTCGCCGGCACCATCGGCGTTGAGATTCATCGCCTCGCGGAATAGGTAGCCGGCACGGCGGCGAGAGTCGTCAAGCGCGGGCTTGGCCGAGGCGCAGAGCATCATCACCATGATGGCGATGACGGCAAGCGGTAATATTTTGCGTAGGTTGCTCATCGTTGCTTCGTAGAGGCTATCGGGTGCCGCTATGGCCGAAACCGCCGGCGCCGCGCTCGGTGGCGCTGAGGCTATCGACGCTGATTAGCTCGGCTTTGGCATAGCTATGCACCACGGCTTGGCATATCCGCTCACCGTCATTGACGGTAAACGGCTCGGCCGAGAGGTTGACAAGTATCACCTTCACCTCGCCGCGGTAGTCGGCATCGATGGTGCCGGGGGTGTTGAGCACGGTGATGCCGTGCTTGATGGCGAGGCCGCTGCGGGGCCGTATCTGGCACTCGTAGCCCTCGGGAAGCGCCATATAGATGCCCGTGGGCACCAGCACCCGTTCCATCGGCTTTAGCTCTATAGGCTCACTGAGGCTCGCGCGAAGGTCGAACCCGGCTGAATCGGCCGTAGCATACTCCGGCATCGCGTGGCCCGAACGGTTGATTATCTCTACTTTCACTGTTTCCATATCTTATTCCGATAGTAATGCTATGGGAAAGCGCTGCGGTATCGTGCCGGCCCGCCATTGAGTGGCGCTGCAGGCGGCGGTGCACACCTTTCCCAAATTAACTGCGAAGATAGTGAAAACCGCTCAAACAGCCGCCATAATTCCGTGAAAATTTCAGCGGCGGCTTCAGCTTAGTCCATCTTGTAGGTGACGGAGAGCACTTGGAACTCGGTGCGGCGGTTGATTTGGTCGGCAATGTCGCGGTCCTCGGGCTTGAGCTTCTCCACATATTCGAGGGTGAGCACGTCGCCCACTTTAAACTGCGGGTAGAGGCGGTGCAGGCGCCGGGTGATGGTCTTGGGGCGCTGCTTGCCGTAGCCTATGGCTTGCAGGCGGTCGCGGCCCACGCCGGCGGCGATGAGGTAATCCACTACCGACTGGGCGCGACGCAGCGAGAGCATATCGTTGTAGTGGTCGGAGCCGTGGCGGTCGGTGTGGGAGGCCATCTCGATAATGACGTTGGGATTGTCGCGTAGCAGACGGGCCATCTCGTCGAGCGCGGCTTTCGACTCGGGCCGTAGCGTCGCCTTGTCGAAGTCGTAGTAGATGTTCTCTATCACCTGCGGCTTATTGATGGAGGCGAGCATAAAGTCAATCTCGTACTCGGTATCAATCTCGGTGGTGTCGCTCACAAACTCTTGCTTGGCGTTGAGGTAGCCGTTGGCCGAAGCCATCATCACATAGGCCACGCCGCGCTGGAGCGGGAAGGAGAAGGAGCCGTCGTCGCGCGCCACTTGCTTCTGATTGGAGCCGTCGTTGCCTACGATGCGGATGGTGGCATTGCGCACCGGCTCTTCGTCCTTATCGACCACAAATCCCGAGATTGTAACTTTCAGCTCGGGAAGCTCGAAGCTGTAGATATGGTCGTAGCCGCGGGCATCGCCGCGATTGGAGCTGAAGAAGCCCCACTCGCCGCTGCCGAAGGTGAGCCCGAAGTCGTCGCCCGATGAGTTCAGGGGCATTCCCATATTGTCGATATTCCAGTGGCCGGAAGGCGTAAGGGTGGCTTTGAAGATGTCGAGGCCGCCTATGCCGGGGTGACCGTTGGAGGAGAAATAGAGGGTGCCGTCGGAGCGCACGTAGGGGAAGTCTTCATCGCCGGCGGTGTTGATAAACTCACCGAGATTCTCGAGGCTCCCGGCGCGCTCTTTGAGGTTGACGCGCCACAGGTCTTTGCCGCCGAAGCCGCCGGGCATATCGGAGCAGAAGTACATCCAGATGCCATCGGGGTCAACGGCCGGATGACCATAGGCCGAGAGGGTGTCGGCCGTGATTTCATACTTCACCGGAGCGCTCCACTTGGCATCGGAGCGCTGCGAGGTCATTATCTCTACCGAGGAGGAGCCGGTCTCGGAGTGGATAGCGCGCGAGAGGTACATCGTGTTGCCGTCGGGCGAGAAGCTGACGCAGCCCTCGTCGGCCTCGGTGTTGAGCTCGCCCTCTACAGGTTCGGGCCGCTGCCACACTCCCTGCTCGTTCTTCTTGGCGACAAACACATCGCAGGGCTTGGTACCGGTGATTTCGCTCTTCTTGGTGCCCGTGGCTTTCTCGGTAGAGGAGGTGAAGTAAAGCTCATCGGCATCGTCGCCGTGGAGCATAGGGCAGAAGTCGGCGCGCCGCGAGTTGAAGAGCCGGGCGCTCTTGACCACATAGCGCGTGGGGCTCTCTTTCATACGGATAGCACGCTCGCAGCCCAGGCGGCGCAGCCGAGCCAGCTCGTTGGTCGAGTCCTTGGCCAGATAGAGGTCGTAGGCGGCGATGGCTTGCGGATATTTCCCCTCGGCGTGAAGCGACTTGGCCAGCAGAAATTGCGCGGTGCTATCGGGATATTCATAGCGTATCGCATTCTGAAATGCCGCCGTGGCGCGCGGCGCCATATTGAGCTTGTCGTAACATAGCCCCATCTTATATGCCACATATCCGCGCTGGGGGCGCTCCTCCTTGCGGGTGAGCTTATTGTAAACTTTGCGATAGGTGACCGAGGCATCGTAGAACTCCCCGCGCCCGAATTTCTCTTCGGCGTCGGACAGCTTGGCGGCACGGCAGCCGGCGAGCGTGGCCACCGCAAGGGCCGCAAGGGCTATTATTATGGTCGTTTGCTTTATCTTCATTGCCGTAAAAAGCGATTCTCTGAATAGTAATAACGCAAGC
>CAMHGU010000111.1 GCA_946184715.1 uncultured bacterium
GTTCGCTCTGAATGGTGGGGATGCCGGTGGAGCGGCCTTCGGTGAGGTCGAGTTCCTTGAGGAAGTCGCCCAGACGGCGGTTTCGGTAGCGGCGCGAGTGTAGCATCTCTCCTGCTTCGATGGCAGCTGCCGAGATGGAGCGGTCGGGGCCGGGGAAGCTGAGGATGTGGATGCCATCGGGCTCCACCGAGATTTCGACGGGCTCATGCTGCCGGTAGTCGCGGTGGTATAGCGAGTTCACTATGGCTTCTTCGAGTGCCTCAATCGGGTAGTTGAAGAATCGCAAACTCTCGGCCACCCCTCTCTGTTTTATAACGTGCTCACGTATCACGGTGCTTTTCAGGTGGTTCAGCGCACCGTTCACCAGTTGCGGCACACTGCCGTAGATGGTTGTCTCGCTGAAATTGTCGGGGCCGTTGATTCTGCCTTGCGGGAAGATGACAATATCCACCTGCATATAAGGGAAGAACTTCTCGGGGTGTTCACAGAACATCATTGCTGCAACGTTGCGGAGCATTCGCCGTTCGCTCGGGCCGACAAACAAGTCCATCTGCTCCAAAATCTCCGTCAGAGGCTTCTGATAAAGCTCAGCCTCGAGTTTGCTGCCCACTTTCGCCAAATAGTCGCGCAAGAGCACGATGGAGATGTCCTCCAGCTTGATGTCAGGGTTGCCGCGCTCATCAAACGGCACACGCACTGCCAAGTCGCGCAATTCATCGAGCGCATCGCCTTTGGCAATGATGCTACTTGTGCCGCTGCGGATGTAGAAATATTCCTTCGTGCGTTTCGCCGTCACATTCTCAGGGATGGAGTAGGGGCGGTTGATGCCGGCCGGACACCAAATCACAAGCACCTGTTTGCCATCTACTTCCTCCACGCTTGCGCGCGGCAAGTAGTACGGTGCGAACTTGTTGTTGTAGCCCACCATATCCTTGAGGATGCCGTCAATCTTCTCAACCGGCACACCCTCAACAGGGCGAATC
Source organism: uncultured bacterium (assembly GCA_946184715.1). Taxonomy (GTDB): domain Bacteria; phylum Bacteroidota; class Bacteroidia; order Bacteroidales; family Muribaculaceae; genus CAMHGU01. Next base: position 984 of record CAMHGU010000111.1, read on the forward strand.
GCCATGCCGATCGTCGCGTCGGTGTCAACGCCCACGAGGATGTATCCACCGCCCAGGTCGTCGAAGTCGTTGGCGAAGGCGCAGATACTGTGGTAAATGCTCTCCGGGTTCCACCCCTTCTTGAACTCGATGCGGTTGGACTCAATCTTCTGCTTATTCAGCAAGTCGGTTATGTTGATAGGTAGTGCCATATATTATAACCTTGATTTTGGCAAAGTTAAACAAAAGTATTAAGACGAACATCATCGAGATACTGATTTTAATCATTCCATACCCAGAGAATTTAATTGCGCAGGCGCTCTTATCACAAAGGTAGTGAGGAAGATTGGAATATGGGGAGGATGGGGGCGAAAATATGGTGGAGGCACCGCCATCACCGTCGAAACCTCGCCTGCCAAGGCTCCGCAGCAGCGCAAAAAGCGAAAAAAAACGTGATTAGTTGATTTTTCGGCGAATTGTTTATAACTTTGCGGTCGCAAAACGAGCCTCGAAGCCATAATGAGCCTGAATGAAACATACGAATTGCCGCTAAGGAGTATGCCGGAAGGCTCTGTGACCTACGAGCGAGCGCTAAAGCGCGAGTTTTTCGCAGAGATGGAATGCCGCGACATCCTCGATGGCGAAGTGACAGCGACGATAGAAGTGACCCACCGCGGCGACGACTATCGGCTGGTAATCAAAGCCCGAGGGTACGTGGATATTCCGTGCGACCGGTGCCTAAGCCCGATGCGTCACGATGTTGACGCCGAATATCGGGTGACAGCGCGCTATGGAGATGTGGCCGACCTCGACGACAGTCTCGATGCGGTGCTGGTGGTGCCTGACGCCTACGAGAGCCTCGACGTGGCGCGCCTCGTGGCCGACACCGTGGTGCTCTCAATCCCGATGGTCCACACCCACCCCGATGGGCAGTGCGACCCCGAGATGATGGAGCAGCTCCGAAAGCATAGCGGCGCCGCCGGCGACACGGCATCAGAGGATACCGACCCGCGCTGGGACGCTTTAAAACGATTAAATAACAACTAATTAAATAACCCAAATCCAAAATGGCACATCCGAAACGCAAACAGTCGAAGACAAGAACAGCGAAGCGTAGAACTCACGATAAGGCACTTGTCCCCACATTGGCAATCTGCCCTAACTGCGGAGCTTGGCACGTATGGCACACCGTATGCCCTGAGTGCGGCCACTATCGCGGCAAGGTAGCTATCGAGAAAGCTGAGGCAGTGTGATGCCGCTTGAGCCGGGAGGAGCCGTCAAAAAGCTCGGCCGGCGCGAGAGGTAGCAGGCGCATAGGCCACGGCCTATCACGCAGATTTCTCATTCAAGCCATAACAAGGTGAGTGTCTTCCCGTGCTCCACATCGATAGTGAGCGGCCTACGGCGAAGATACTCGCTATTGTCGTAGCAAGCCACGATGATAGTCTCGGCACTTGCCGCCTGCATTGCCTTAACGATAAGAGTTACACTTCATCAACAATTACTATCCCCCCATCAACGCTTCAATGAACGCAAAAATCACTGGCATAGCATCGTGGACGCCTGAAGACCGTCTGACCAACGACCAACTGTCGCAGATGGTCGATACCAACGATGAGTGGATTACCACGCGCGTGGGCATCAAAGAGCGTCGCATCCTGAAAGTGGAGGGCGCCGGCTCATCGTATATGGGCATCCGCGCCGTCAATAAGCTCTTGAAAGAGACCGGCACCGACCCGGCCGAGGTGGACTTGCTGATATGCGGCACCACCAATCCCGATTACCGCTTCCCCTCCACCGGCTCAATCGTAGCTCATCAGTGCGGGCTCAAGAACGCCTACTCCTTTGATGTGGAGGCCGCCTGCGCGGGATTTATCGTGACACTGCAGATGGCCAACGCCTACATCAAGAGCGGCCTGCACCGCAAGGTGATAGTGCTCACCGCCGAGAAAATGTCGAGTATGACCAACTATAAGGACCGCACCACGTGCCCGCTCTTCGGCGACGCCGCGGCCTGCGTGCTCCTCGAGCCCACCGATGAGAACATAGGCGTGATCGACGCCGAGTTCCACATCGACGGCTCCGGCAAGGACAATCTCATCTACAAGGCCGGCGGCTCGGCCCGCCCCGCGAGCCACGCCACCATCGATGCCGATGAGCACTATGTGTATCAGGAAGGCCGCGCGGTGTATCGCCACGCCGTCATCGATATGCTCACCTCCACCCAGAGCGTAATGAAGCGCAACGGCCTCACCAATGAGACCGTCGATTACCTCGTGCCCCATCAGGCCAACCTTCGCATCATCGAAGCCGTGGGCGGCCGCCTGGCCATCGACCCCGAGAAGGTGCTGGTCAACATACAGCGCTACGGCAACACCAGCGCCGCGTCAATACCCCTCTGCCTCGACGAGTACAAAGACCGCTTCCGCAAAGGCGACCGCATTATGCTCACCGCCTTCGGGGCTGGCTTCACCTGGGGCGCCCTCTACCTAATCTGGGGCAAATAATCCTCGTAACCAACCCATAATGGCGGGGCACGGCTTACCGTGACCGCCATTTTACTATAAAAAAACTACCCGACCGATGGACATAGAGCAGCTACATAACGACGACGCGCCCGACGCCGTGGCCCCCGGCCACCGAGCCGGTTTCGTCAACATCGTGGGCAACCCCAACGTGGGCAAATCCACCTTGATGAACCGCCTCGTGGGCGAGCGGATGAGCATCATCACCGCCAAGGCCCAAACCACCCGTCACCGCATCCACGGCATCGTCAACACCCCCGATATGCAAATCGTTTTCTCCGACACCCCGGGCGTGCTCGCCCCGCGCTACAAGCTCCAGGAGAGTATGCTCTCGTTCTCGGAGGAAGCCCTCACCGATGCCGACGTGCTTCTCTACGTCACCGACGTGGTGGAGACCCCCAACAAGAACGCCGACTTCCTCGACAAGGTGAGCCGAATGACCGTGCCCGTGCTCCTGGTCATCAACAAAATCGACCTCCTGGAAGGCGGCAACGCCCAGCTCGAACAGATTATCGACCGGTGGCACGCTATGCTGCCCAAGGCCGAAATATTCCCGATGTCGGCCCAAGAGAACTTCAACGTCGATAACCTTATGGGCCGCATCAAGGAGCTGATGCCCCTGTCGCCGCCCTACTTCGGCAAGGACGCCCTCACCGACCGCCCCGCCCGATTCTTCGTCACCGAGATAGTGCGCGAGAAAATTCTCCTATGCTGCGACAAAGAGGTGCCTTACAGCGCCGAAGTGATTGTGGAAAAATTTGAGGAAGCTCAGCGACATATCCACATTATGGCCGTGGTGTACGTGGAGCGCGATAGCCAGAAAGCCATTCTCATAGGCCACCAAGGCTCTATGATGAAGAAGATAGGCACCCTCGCCCGCAAGGACATAGAGCGCTTCTTCGGCAAGCACGTGCAGCTCGACGTATTTGTAAAGGTAGAGAAAGACTGGCGCAACCGCGAGAGCAAGCTCAAGACCTTCGGCTACCTCGACTGACCCATAACCAAGCTAATAATAACCCACCCAATAACAGAACAACGACAATGTCACGCTTAATCGCCATCGTAGGCCGCCCCAACGTGGGCAAATCGACCCTCTTCAACCGCCTGACGCAGACGCGCACGGCCATCGTCGACGACACCGCCGGCACCACCCGCGACCGCCAGTACGGCAAGGTCGATTGGAACGGCAAGGAGTACTCCGTGGTGGATACCGGAGGCTGGGTAGTCAACAGCGACGACATCTTTGAGGAGGAAATCAACAAGCAAGTGCAGATAGCCATCGATGAGGCCGACGTAATCCTCTTCCTCGTCGATATCCTCAACGGAGTGACCGACCTCGACGACCACGTGGCCCGCATTCTGCGTCGCTCCGGCAAGCCTGTAATCCTGGTCACCAACAAGGCCGACAGCTACGACAAGCTCTACGGCGAAGCCGAGTTCTACTCCTTAGGCCTCGGCAATCCCTTCTCCATCTCGGCCATCAACGGCTCCGGCACCGGCGACCTCCTCGATGAAGTGGAGCGCCGCATGCCACAAGAAGAGGTGGGCAACGAGAGCGACCTTGCCGCCATTCCCCGCTTCGCCATCGTGGGCCGCCCCAACGCCGGCAAGTCGTCGCTCCTAAACGCCTTTATGGGCGAAGAGCGCCACATCGTGACCGACATCGCCGGCACCACCCGCGACAGCATCTACACCCGCTACAACAAGTTCGGCTTCGACTTCTACCTCGTCGACACCGCCGGTATCCGCAAGAAAGGCAAGGTCAACGAGGACATCGAGTACTACTCCGTGATCCGTGCCATCCGCGCCATCGAGAACGCCGACGTGTGCATCCTTATGATCGACGCCACCCGCGGCATCGAGCGCCAAGACCAAAACATCTTCTCCATCATTCAGCGCAACAACAAAGGCATCGTCGTGTGTGTCAACAAGTGGGACCTCGTCACCGACAAGTCGCAAGCTGCCATCACTACGATGGAGAACGCCATCCGCGAGCGCTTTGCCCCCTTTACCGACTTCCCCATCATCTTCACCTCGGCAACCACCAAGCAGCGCATTCACCGCTCGCTCGAAGAGGCAAAGCACGTGTACGACAACCGCATGCGGCGCATACCCACCTCCAAGCTCAACAACGTGATGCAAGAGGCCATCGCCGCCTATCCGCCGCCGTCAAATAAGGGTAAATTTGTCAAAATCAAATACATAACCCAGCTCAAGGATACCGTCACCCCCACCTTTGTGTTCTTCTGCAACCTGCCGCAGTGGGTGAAAGAGCCTTACAAGCGCTATCTCGAGAACCAGATACGCAAGAACTGGGACTTCACCGGCACCCCCATCCATGTGTTTATGCGCGAAAAATGATGATAGCGCGACGCCGATAGCTCTACAATGCGACTTTTTGATTATCTTTGCCAAGTACATTATCACTGACCCGATATGAAAAAGATACTTATCATAGCCCTTATAGCGCTCACTCTGGGCGCCTGCAACCATAGCTTCACCGGCACCTGGGTGAGCGAGCTTGTGGCCGAAGACGGCATGGCCCGCTCCACCGACACGCTCACCATCTTCCCCGGCGATAGCGTGACGATGACCGAGACCTTCACCGGCGAGGTGCTCATCCCTATGGGCAAAGCCGACAGCCGTATCGACACCACCGAGACCTCGGCCGTGGCCAATCTGCAACGGCTCGCCGCGCTCACCGGCAGCGACTCGCTCAATCTGCGCCTGAGCTACGCCATCACCGTCATCACCCGCGGCCATTACGCTATCGACAATGGCAATATCCGCATCACCTTCGACCCCAAGAGCCTCGAAGCCACATTCAGCCAATTCCGCTTCCCCGACCTCACGCCCGAGGTGGAAGAGGCCTACATCGCTGAGATAGGAGGCGACAAATTCAAGGACGATATGGCCCTGCAATATCTTCAGATGAACGCTGAGGAGCTTGCCGCCGACCCCACCCTCACCCTCGTGAAACCCTCGGTCGATGGCAACCGGATGACCGCCACCGTCGATGGCGAGACCATCACCTTCAGCCGCAAGCCCTGAACCCCACGTGAAATCACTCTCTTTATCAACCCAATAGAAAAGCAATCCATATTATGAAAGAACTTAAAGGAACCCGCACTGAAGCCAACCTTCGCGAGGCTTTTGCCGGTGAGTCGCAGGCTCACACCAAGTATCAGTATTTCGCTTCTCGCGCCAAGAAAGACGGCTACGAGCAGATAGCCGCTTTCTTCCTCGAGACCGCTCTCAACGAGAAGGAGCACGCCAAGATGTGGTTCAAGCACCTCCACGGTGGCAAAGTGCCCGCCACCACCGAGAACCTCGCCGAAGCTGCCGCCGGAGAGAACTTCGAGTGGACCGATATGTACGAGCGCATGGCACGCGAAGCACGCGAAGAAGGTTTCGACGAAATCGCCGAACAGATGCTCGGCGTAGCCGCCATCGAGAAAGCCCACGAAGAGCGCTACCGCAAGCTCCTGAGCAACATCGAGACAGGCCTCGTGTTCTCGCGCGACGGCGATGCTATATGGCAATGCCGCAACTGCGGCCACATCGTAATCGGCAAGCAAGCCCCTGACATGTGCCCCGTGTGCGCCCACCCGAAGGCCTACTTCCAGCTCGTAGAGAACAACTACTGATTCATCATTCCGCGTCTTCTCTGGCAAGCGGAAACTACGACAACCGATGCGACCCCTACGACCGCGTCGGTTGTCGCATTTATCGTAACCAGTTCTTGCTGCACAGCCTATAGCGAATTTATAAAGTAATCGCCATTATTGTAATGGAGA
>CAMHGU010000112.1 GCA_946184715.1 uncultured bacterium
CTTACAACGATACACTTCATTAACCACTCAATGCCACCCGAGGCGCTATCGCCCGGCGGGTGGCATTGACTTTTATAGGATTGCGAGGGGCTTGAGAGGGGAGGCTAGAGGTTCTAGAATTTCTAGATAATCTAGAATATAGGGTTTCGCGAGGGGTTATCGGGAGAGGTCGATGGGGCCGATGAGGCGCATCATCTTGAGGATGTGCTGGCGGCGGCGGAGCAGGCCGGGGGTGGGGTGGGCCGAGTCGCGGTGGAGAGGGTCGGGAAGAGTGGCGGCGATGAGGGCGCACTCTGAGCGCGAGAGGTTGCGGGCCGACTTTCCGAAGTTCATCTGCGCCACGGCTTCGGCACCGTAGATGCCGTCGCCCATCTCGATAGAGTTGAGATACACCTCCATAATGCGCTCTTTGCTCCACATCAGCTCAATGAGCACCGTGAACCAGGCTTCCATACCTTTGCGCAGCCATCCGCCGCCCTGCCACAGGAAAACGTTGCGGGCGGTCTGCTGGCTGATAGTGCTGGCGCCGCGGAGGGGCTTGCCTTTCTCGCGCGCCTCTTGGAGGGCAATCTCCATCTGCTTTACGTCGAAGCCGTGGTGCTCAGCGAAGAGGTTGTCCTCGCTGGCCACCACGGCCTGCTGCATTGCGGGGTTGATATATCGGAGCGACACCCACTTGTGGTGTATGGTCCACTCGCGGCCGTCGGCTTTCTGCTCAAATCCGCGTATTATCATCAGCGGGGTGTAATAGACCGGCGCCCAGCGGTAGAGGAGCACGCCGGCCACCGATGCGAGCACCCAGATTAGCAAAGCCCAGCCGAGCCATCGGGCGATGCGCTTCCCGAGGGGGCGGCTGGCGGAGGTTTCTTTGTCGCGTTTCTTAGTCATAGGTCAGTGGCAGCAGCCGGAGCCGCTATTGCATTGGCAGGAGGAGTGATTGCAGGAGCCGGCGAGGGGGCAGTCGGCGCAGAAGGCGCCGTGGCCGTCGCCGCGCTTGCGGAAGTTCTTCCACACGCGCCGGGCGGCATACGTTACGCAAGCCGCCACCACAATCGCTATTATCCACTCCTGATAGTCCATACTACGGTCAGAACAATGAGCCTATTTGATACACAATAGCCGATACCATCCAGGCCACGGCCGTGGTGTAGAGCGCGGAGCCGATGGCCCAACGCCACGTGCCCGTCTCGTTCTTGATGGCGGCAATCGTGGCGATACAGGGGAAGTAGAGCAGCACGAATAGCAGGTAGCAGTATCCGGCCAGAGGCGTAAGGCCGTCGTCGGCCATCTGCTTATGCAGGCGGGAGTATTTCTCGGAGTCGTCGCTGAAGGAGTCGTCGTCGGCAAAGGAGTCGTCGTCGCTATAAAGCACACCGATAGTCGAGGCCACAATCTCCTTAGCGCCCACGCCGGCGATAAGGCTGACGTCGAGCTTCCAGTTGAAGCCCTGCGGCGCGAATAGCGGCTCAATGGTTTTTCCGGCGCGGCCTATGAGGCTTTGCTCCTGCTGCGCCTGGCGCGATAGACTATCATCGTGAGGATAGTAGCCGAGCGCCCACACTATAACCGAAGCCACGAGGATGACGCCGCCCATCTTCTTGAGATACTCTTTGCCCTTTTCCCAAGTGTGTCGGCCTATAGCCTTGGCCGTGGGCCAGCGATATGGCGGCAGCTCCATCACGAATGGCGTGTCGTCGCCCTTGAGGATAAAACGCGAGAAGATGCGGCTGACGATGACCGCCACCACGATGCCCACCACATAGAGCGAAATCATGGCCAGCGACCGGTAGGCCGCAGCGAAGAAGCTGCCCACAATCATAATGTAGATGGGCAGGCGGGCCGAGCAGCTCATAAAGGGGAGAATCATCATCGTGATGATACGCGAGCGGCGGCTCTCGATGGTGCGCGTGGCCATAATGGCCGGCACGTTGCAGCCGAAGCCCATAATGAGCGGAATGAACGACTTGCCGTGCAATCCCATCTTGTGCATCAGCTTATCCATAATGAAAGCGGCGCGAGCCATATATCCCGAGTCCTCCATCAGCGAGATGAAGAAGTAGAGGATTAGAATCTGCGGCAGGAAGACAATCACGGCGCCCACGCCGGCGATGATGCCATCGACCACGAGCGAGCGCAGCGGGCCGGAGGGCATTGCCGCCGCAACCCACTCGCCGAGCCAGGCCACCCCGGCATCAATCCAGTCCATCGGGTACTGCCCCAGCGAGAATGTCACCTGGAACATCAGGAAGAGGATAAGGAAGAAGATAGGGAAGCCGAGATATTTGCTTGAGAGCAGGCGGTCGAGGACGTGGGTGATGCGGTAGGTGTCCTCTTTGGTGCCGGCTTTGTATCCCGCTTCGGTGAGTGCGCCGTTGATGAAGCCGTACTTGGCATCCATAATGGCGGTTTCGGCATCGGATTGCAGATCGAGCTTAATCTGCTTGGCGGCGGCATCGCGCGCGGCGAGGATTTCGGCGGCATTAGGCAACGTTTCGATGCGGGTTGTGGCATCGGTGTCGCCCTCGAGGAGCTTGATAGCCAAGTAGCGGGTGGAGAAACGGTTGCGGATTTCGGACGAGGCTTTGAGCGGGCGCTGCACCGCTTCGATGGCCCGCTCCACGTATTGGCCGTGGTTGATGTGGATATGGCGGTAGAAGTTTTTCACGGGGCGCGCGCCTTCGGCGAAGTCCTCCACGTGGTTCTCTTCCACGTGGCCTTTGGCGTAGCTCTCGTGCCACTGTCGTATCTCCTCGGCCACTTCGGGGTTGATGCGGCCGTCGGCGTCGATGTAGTCGAGCCCTTCGTACATATTGATGATGATGTGGAAGAGCAGCTCCACGTTCATTCCAGTGCGAAAGGAGGTGGGAATCATCGGCACACCGAAGAGAGTGCTGAGCGTGTCGATATCAAGCGAGTCGCCGCGGCGTTCCAGCTCGTCGTACATATTGAGGGCGCACACCATACGGACGTTCATATCCACGAGCTGCGAGGTGAGATATAGGTTTCGCTCGATATTGGAGGCGTCGATGACGTTGATGATGATGTCGGGGCGCTTGTCGAAGAGATGCTTGCGCACGTACATCTCCTCGGGGCTGTAGCAGGAGAGAGAGTAGGTGCCAGGGAGGTCGGTGAGGTTGAAGGTGTAGCCTTCGTAGGAGGCTTTGGCTTCAGAGGCATCGACGGTGACGCCGCTGTAGTTGCCCACGCGGGCGTGGGCACCGCTGGCGAAGTTGAAGAGCGAGGTCTTGCCCGAGTTGGGGTTGCCCACAAGGGCTACGTTGATGGTGCGGCGATGTCGCGTGGCGGCGTCGCGCATCTGCTGGTCGGTCAAGTGGATGGTCTCGGAGATGGTGTCGGCGACGGCGTCGGCAGCCGTAGCGGCCGTAGCGGCCATAGCTTCGCGCGCGGCCTCTTCTTCGGTCACGATTTCGATAAGCTCGGCTTCGTCGCGTCGGAGCGACACCTCATAGCCCATAATTCGGTATTTCACGGGGTCCTGCAGTGGGGCGTTGAGCAATGACTCTATGGTTTTGCCCTTAACGAAGCCCATCTCGATGATGCGCTTGCGGAAGCCACCGTGGCCTTGAACTTTGACTATGACGGCGCGTTGGCCGGTTTTCAGTTGTGATAATTTCATAAGGTAGGGTTGTCTGCTTTAACTGAAAGCTGAGGAGGGCAAGCGGCCCTGTCCTCCTCTGCTCTATGTTGGGGATAAAGGAGGGTGTTACTGTTTGGCTACGCGGGTGGTGTAGGTGCCTTCGGCGGTGACGCACTCAAGCACGTAGCCTCCGGCAGCGATATGCGACACGTTGAGCGTATCGCTGTTGTAGCTTTGGGCCACGAGGGAGCCATCGATAGCGTAGAGGCGCAGCTCGCGCACGCCTACGGCGTTGACGTGCAGCACATCGACGGCCGGGGTGGGCGTGGCCTTGAAGGCGCGACCGTCGGCCATTATCTGCTCTATACCGGTGCCGTCGAGCAGGGTGAAGTAGAGCAGCTCATCGGTGCCGTGGATGCGATAGATGGTGTTGCCTTCGATGTAGCCGAGGCGCAGCGCGTAGTCGCCCGGAGGCATAGTGGTGACGCCGTCGATGACGATGGTGGCTGTGCCGCCTGCGTCGATCTCCACGTTGGTGATTCCGAGGTAGTCCTTCATTGCCGTTCCGTACTCGTCGCACACCATACCGCAGATGGAACCGTTGAAGTATCCGCCGGCGTTGTGCACGGTGGCCACGGCGTAGATGTGATTGTCGGTGACGCGGTCGCCGCCCGGCATCGAGTAGCTCTGGAGGGAGAGGTCGGCCTTGGCCGGCTCGGGCTTGAGCGTGATGTAGCAGGAGCCGAGCGAGGTGCCGTCGTTAAGCTCGAGGCACAGCAGATAGTTGCCCTCGGTGGCCTCGATGGTGACGGGGAATACGAAGTCGTCCGACTGGCCCGACTCGAGGTCGATGAGGAACGGGTCGCAGGAGGTCACCTTGGTGCTACCCGAGATGTCGTAAACCACGGGGATGACATCTTCGGCAAACTCGAGGGTGCCCGAGTTGGCTATGTGGAACTTGAGGTTGGAGGGGTAGTAGGCATAAGCTTTGGCGATGCCCATTCCGGTGATGCCTACGTGGTATTTGTCGTCGTCGGTAAAGCGATAAGTGCGGGAGCCGCCGTTGTAGTAGGCCGCGGCGATGCCCACGGGCACCGAAGCACCGGCGATGCGCCAGCGGTCAACGGTCTGGCCCGCCATCTTATACACGGGGCGGAACTCCACGTCTTTGCCCGAGTAGTACGACAGCTCGGGGAGCGTGAATTTCACGATGTTGGGGCCGGGCATACCGTACCACGGTTGGAGGTTGAGGCCGTAAGGTTCGCTTACGGCTTCCATATTGCCGTCGATGAATAAACCTACGGCCACGCTGAATTGAGCGGTGAGCGAGCCGTGGTTGCTTACGCGCCCGAGGTCGAACTCCACGGTAGTTCCGGCGGTGTAGGGCCCTACGCCGGCAGGGGCGCACTGCTCCGTGATTACGTAAAGGCCATCGGCCGGTAGGGAGCCGCGGTCGGGCTGCAGACCTATCATCGCCGACTGCTTATAGTTGTAGCCGCCGCCGGTACCGGCACCGGTGCCGCGGGTGGTGGGGAGCAGGGCGGTGATGGAGTAGTAGCCGTTGCCGCGTCCGGCCCAGCCCCAGTTTATGTGGAAGAGGCCATCGGCGTCGTTGCCGTCGAGGACAAACTGGTGGCCAGCCTCGGTTCCGGTCATTCCGCCGTAGTTGATGGGGCGGCCTGCGGCCAGCTCATCGTAGAGCATCTGCTTCCACTCCCCGAGAGGGTGACGGGCACGCTCATAGTCGATGACACCGCGGTCGTATTTGAAATATTCCACGAGGCCCACGAGCATATTGTGGCTTGTGGCGGAGCTTGTGGAGCCGTATTTCATCTCAGAGGCGACACCGAGCTTCCACATCAGCGTGGAAACGGCGTCCTTAGCGGCCTGGCTCGAGGCGTCGTTGTAGTAGGGTAGCATCGATTCCCAGTCGATGACGTCGGTAAATGCGTCGTAGCGGGTGGTGCCGTTGTCGTCGTAGGAGTGGGCTCCGGTGCCGGCGATGGGGTACTTGTAATAGTACATAATCTGGCCGGTGGCGGTGGCTACGCAACCGGTGGCGCAGCGCTGAGTGCCCGACAGTACCGGGCAGCGGTCGTTGAACGGTGCTTTCTGGTCCCACGCTATGGAGCCGAGGAGCGGCTTCACCTCGTTGAAGGTGAGCGACGATAGGCGCTGATTGGCATCATCGACCATACGGCCGTCGCGGAGAGCCTCGATTTCATTGGCGTACTCGTCGAGGAAGTAGCGCATATTGTCGGGCATCTCGTTGTAGATGAATGAGCCTTCGTCGGTATATCCCAGCAGGGGGAGCGCCTCGTCGTCGGCCGACGCGATGATGAAGCCGCCGCCGTTGGGACGGTCGAAGATGTAGAGCGACGGCTGCTCCGCGGTGTCAAGCTTGGTATAGGCCAGGGTCAAGCGACCGGTGTGGTTGCGGAGGGCTTTGATCTCCTTGGCCTCTTTGAGCACAGCGGCTTTGGCTTGGGCCGCGGTGATGGGCTTGGCGCCGGCGGTGCCTATGGCAAGCAGTGCCGCCGTGATAGTTGCAAGAGCTTTAAGCTGTTTCATATAGGTTATGTTGGAATGATTATTTCTTCACTTTGCGTCGCTCGGTTTTGGCCTTTACGCCATCGAAGGCGTCGTGGCGGATGGTGCGGATTCCTTTAGGCATCGAGATGCTACGCAGGTCGGAGCAGTCGCGGAAAGCCCCGAAGCCTATAAACTGGGCGTTGTCGCCGATATATACCGAAGTGAGGCCGGAGCATCGCTCGAAGGCGCAACGGTCGATAGTGATGATGCTATCGGGCAATCGCAGCTCCGTGAGGCCGGTACACCCGAAGAATGCGCTGCGCCCTATGGTACGAAGCCCCTCGGGGAAGACGACGCTGCGAAGCGAGGTGAGGCCGTCGAAGGCGTGGTTGTTGATTTTGGTGATGCTGTCGGGGAGCACCAAGTCAGTCAGCGGCTCATCGCCGAGCATCAGGCACCCGGCCACCGAGGCGGGGTTGGCGGTGTAATTGTCGAATATGATGGCACACCACGCTCGGAGGTCGCTGATGCGCGCCGCTTGCAGCGGGCAGCCGCGGAAGGCGTCTTTGCCTATGCGCGTCACCGTGGCGGGTATGGCCACTATGCTCAGCGTGGACAGGTTGCGGAAAGCCTCGGGCGCTATCTCGGTGACGGTGTAGCTCTTCTCTTCATAGGTGACCGTGGCCGGCAGCAAGGCGCGCTGCAGCGACATAGAGCCGAGCACGGCGCATTTCACGGTCACGCTGCTGCCGTCGGCGTTGATGGCGTAGCCTATCATATCGCGCTCGAAGTCGCACCCGAGCTCGGCGAGCTTGGCGGCGCGGCGGATTGAGGCGTCGGTGGTTTGGCCCGGAGGCAACACGTCGGCCGTGGCGCTAAACCCTACGCTTATGGCCGTCAGCATCGCTATCAGAGTGTTTATCAGCTTCATAGTGCTAATTCGGTTACGTTACACATTGCGGAAGAGTGAATGCCCGGCGCGCCACGGCTGAAGACCGTTCCCGGCCATCTGACGGCCCGAGCCTACTTTTCCAATTTGCAAATATGGAAAATTTTTCGCTCTTTTGCAACCGGATTCC
>CAMHGU010000113.1 GCA_946184715.1 uncultured bacterium
CGCAGAGTCCTTTAAGTCCGCAGAGATTTTCGTAGAGCAATAGCGAGAAGAAGGCGGCAGCCCGCCGGGCCGGTGGGCGCGGGCGGGCTGCCGATGGGAGTGGGCAAGGCGTGGACTGATGGGCTGTCAGTCCTCCTTGGCGTGGCGTTGCTTCGATTCTTTCTTCCGCGAGGAGGAGCTACTGGTGTCCTTCTCCTCCTTGAGGTCGATTTCGTTGCGGTTACGATCCAGCACTTTGTATTCGAGATAGGCGAGCGATTGGTCGGGCAAAATTTTGAACTTGCCGCCGAGCGCCAATTTCCAGCGTCGATACTCTGAGAGGATTCCTTTCTTGAGGTAGGCATCGACGTAGGGGTGAACGTACATAATGAAGTCGTTGACTTTGAGTTCTCTGATGAGATATTCAATCTTCTCGTGCAGCCTGTCGGTGAAAAGGAGAGAGGGCTGCACTTCGCCCTTGCCGTAGCAGGAGGGACACGCTTCATTGGTGACGATGTCGAGGGCGGGCCTGACGCGCTGGCGCGTGATTTGCATAAGGCCAAACTTGCTGAGCGGCAGTATGTTGTGCCGTGCTCGGTCGTTGGCCATCACGGCGCGCATATGGTCGTAGAGCGCTTGCCGGTGCTCGGCCTGGGTCATATCGATGAAGTCGATGACGATGATGCCGCCGAGGTCGCGAAGGCGCAGCTGGCGCGCTATCTCATCGGCAGCTCGGGTGTTGACTTCCAGGGCATTGGTCTCTTGGTCGTTGTCGCTCTTGGTGCGGTTGCCGGAGTTGACGTCGATCACGTGGAGCGCCTCGGTGCTCTCGATGATGATGTAGGCACCTTGCTTGAACGATACCGTCTTGCCGAATGAGGTCTTCACCTGGCGCGTGATGCCGTAGTGGTCGAAGATGGGCTCGTCCTTGGTGTAATGCTCTACGATGCCCTTGCGCTCTGGCGCGATGAGGGTTACGTAGTTGAGAATCTGAGTGTAGAGCTCTTGGTCGTTGACGTAGATGTGCTCGAATGAAGGATTGAAGACATCGCGGATGACACCCAGCGCGCGGCTGTCTTCTTCATGAACGATTGCCGGAGCTGTAGCCGTCTGAGCCTTTTGCAGAGCGTCTTCCCAATAGCGGAGCAGGGTGCGCATCTCGCTTATCAGCTCGGCCGCTTTCTTGTTCTCGGCCGAGGTGCGGATGATGACCCCGAAGTTCTTGGGCTTGATACTGCTGATGAGTTGCTTGAGCCGGGCTTTCTCTTCGCTCGACTTAATCTTTTGCGACACGGAGATTTTGTCGCTGAAGGGGATGAGGACCAGTAGCCTGCCGGTGAATGAAATCTCGGTGGTAAGGCGCGGGCCCTTTGATGAAATTGGCTCTTTGGCTATCTGCACGAGAAGTTCCTGCCCGCAGGTGAGCACGTCGGATATGGTGCCGTGCTTGTCGATCTCGGGCTTCGATGCCGCTTTGCTGATTGACGGGATGCCTTTCTTGGAGCCCATGACATCCTGTAAGAATCGGGCATAGGTGGCAAACTGGCTGCCGAGGTCGAGATAGTGGAGGAACGCGTCTCGCTCGTGACCGACGTTGACGAATGAAGCGTTGAGTCCGGGCATCAGCTTCTTCACCTTGGCCTTATAGATGTTGCCTACGGCGAAGGTGGCGTCGCGCGACTCTTTCTGCAGTGAAACGAGCCTGCCGTCTTCGACAAGCGCGATCGATATCTCCTTAGCGGTGACATCGACTACTAATTCGCTTTTCATTGATTCGCTTAACAATCGGTTATTGAGTAGAATTATTACAGGGCAGCATCACCACGATGCCGCCGTGATATTAGCACAAAGAACAAACGCGATGCCGTGGAGGCTGTGCCGGCGGCCGGTTTGTTCTTGTTGTGTCGTTGGCTCTGTGCCGAACCATCGTTGTGAAGAGGCTTATTTCTTCTTGTGACGATTCTTACGCAGGCGTTTTTTACGCTTATGCGTCGCCATCTTGTGGCCTTTTCTCTTTTTTCCGCTTGGCATAATTGATAATTGGGGTTGTTATGTTAATAATTTATGAGTGACAGGGGTAGGGCCGTAGTGGGCTGCTGCCACGATATTAACCTTTCACCTCTTCCATGAACACTTTGGCGGGCTTGAATGCCGGTATCTTGTGCTCGGGAATGATGATGGTCGTGTTCTTCGATATGTTGCGAGCAGTCTTCTGCGAGCGGGTCTTTACGATAAATGAACCGAAACCGCGAAGGTAGATGTTCTTGTCGTTGGCCAAGGAGTCTTTTACAATCTCCATAAACTTCTCTAATGTCTCAAGAACCAGGGTCTTCTCAATCCCTGTAGTCTTGGCAATTTCGTTTACGATGTCTGCTTTAGTCATTTTGTCTGTCTATATTAATTTGTTGAATGGTTGTTTATGTCAAGTTGTTTCTCTTGGCCTTTCGGCTTCCGATACGCAAATTCGAGTGCAAATATCGGAATTTTTTTTGATTATACCAACGTGTTACTGATTTATTTATAAGAAAATGAAAAAATTGGTAAATTTGCAGCCGTGAAATCACAGCTGCCAAATACTTCAGCCCACTCGGCTTTTGCCGGAGTGAAAGTGGTGATGTTCGATGTGGACAATACGTTATGGGACTTCCGGGGCAATTCGCCGCTGGCGTTGCGCCACGTTTTCGATGTTACGCCCGAGGTGAATCGCTATGTGCCCTATGAGCTGTTTGCCCAGCATTATGAGCGGCGCAACGGCGAGCTGTGGCGCCGCTATCACCACGGGCTGATAAGCAAGGAGTATCTGGTCAATGAGCGGTTTCGCTACGCGCTGGCTGCCTCGGGCTGCCTGGCTCCGGGCAGTGTCGACCTCGCCGCGGCTATGAATGTGGAGTATCTGCGCTATCTTGCGCTGCTCCCGGGCGCCGTGGCCGGAGCTGCCGAGCTGCTGGAGTATCTGCGCAAGGCGGGCTACCGAATGTGTGTGGTCAGCAACGGCTTTGTGGGCACGCAGGAGCAGAAACTGCGCTCGGCCGGACTTCTTAGTTACTTCGATGCCGTGGTGCTTTCGGAAGCCGTGGGGGTGACGAAACCTTTCGCCGGAATCTACGAAGCGGCGTGCCGGGCTATGCGCTGCGAAGCAAGCGAAGCCGTGATGGTGGGCGATGACTATGAGGCCGACATTGAGGGCGCGGCATCGGCCGGGCTGCGTACCATCTACTTCCGCCGGCCCGCATCGGTCCCTCCCGCCGCAGCCGCCAGCATTGCCACCGCCACCGTCACCTCCCTCGCCACCATCCGGTCGCTCCTGTAGGTCAATCGTCATATAATGTTACAATCTCTCCTCGGAGTTGATCAGTTTTCCTACGCCATAAAATGACGATGCGGCCGCCATCAGAGTGGGGCCGCACCGGGATTTTTCAGTTCGTTTTCTTTTTGCTTATCAACCGATAAGGGCAACGATTACATCGGCCTCGTCGTCGGTGATGTTGACTTTGCCTTCGCGAGCGAGCCAACCGAGAGCAGCGTAAATCTCTTTCTCTTTGAGCTTAGTTGCTTTCTTGATGGCCTTTACGCCCTGAGTGCCGTTGGTGTCGAGAGCATTCCATACTTGGCCTGCCCAGAAACCGATAGTTTCAACGTTAATCATATTCAAATTCGTTAAGTTATTAAAAGTGAATCTTTAAATGACACCGCAAATTTACAACTTTTTTCTTACTCTCCAAAATAAATGCAAAAAATATGCTGAAAATTTATGTTTTACAACATCAATTTTGCTTCCGGTCGGCCAGTTTTTGCATTTTGGTGGCCGAAAACGAGGGGTTGAGGGTGTGAAGTTAAAGACCAAAATTTGGCTAATCGAGCCGAAATTGCTACTTTTGGGGTGTGGAAACAAGAAAAGGAACGGTAATAAAGAACACGGGCAGCTGGTACGGTGTGCTGACGGCCGACGGCTCAGTCGTGAATTGCAAGGTGAAAGGCACATTCCGCTTGCGCGGCATCCGCACCACCAATCCGGTGGCAGTGGGCGACGAGGTGGAGATTGACCTGACGACACCCGACGCGGCCTATATCACCCGCATAGAGCCGCGCCGCAACTATATAATAAGGAGAGCGTCGAATCTCTCGAAGGAGGCCCACATCATCGCGTCCAATCTCGACCAGACGATGCTCGTGGTGTCGCTTCGCGAACCGGCCACCTCCACCACCTTTATCGACCGTTTCCTCGCCACGGCCGAGGCCTATGCTGTGCCGGCGGTGCTTATCATCAACAAAGTGGACCTGCTCGAGGGTGACGATGCCGAGCTGTGCGAGGCCGTGGCGTATCTCTACCGCTCGATAGGCTACCGCGTGGTACTCACCTCGGCCACCTCGGGCGACGGCCTCAACGAGCTGCGAGAGTTGCTCCACGGTAAAATCTCGCTGATGTCGGGCAACTCGGGCGTTGGGAAGTCGTCGCTCATCAACCGACTGATACCCGGCCTCGACCTCCGCACCGCGGCCATCTCGGCACAGCACCACACCGGGATGCACACCACCACCTTCTCAGAGATGTTCCGCTACGACGATGAAGGCGGCTTCATCATCGACACTCCGGGCGTGAAAGGCTTCGGCACCATCGACTTCGACGCCGCCGAGACCGGCCACTACTTCCCCGAGATATTCGCCACCTCGCGCCATTGTCGCTACGGCGACTGCACCCACACCCACGAGCCGGGCTGCGCCGTCCGCCAAGCCGTGGAGGAGCACCGCATCAGCCAGTCGCGCTACGCCAGCTACCTCAGCATCCTCGACGACAGCGCCGCCGACAAATACCGCAAGCCCTACTGACCGGCTCTCCCGCTTCGCCTATCGCTCGCTGAGGAAATCTCTACTGTCTTATGGAACTAAAGGAGTGGTTGCAGTGTAGCAATCGCCGTCGTCTCTCGCTTCTGTTAGCAGAACCCTCAAGGGGTTTGATCGGGGAGGGTTGCAGCTACGCAGCCAAGTCAGTAGAGATCCAATGCCGCCGCTGCGCAGCCAAGCCTTTTAGCCCTTAAAGACCGTCGATTTTAACGGCGTAAACGGCGTAATGCCGGCGGCGTTTGGCATTTCAATGGTTTTTCACTAATTTTGCGTGTTTTTATGCAAGTAACAGAAAAATAACATAGCATCAAGATGCAAACAGCAAAGCAAATCCGCCAGTCGTTTCTCGACTTTTTCAGCGGCAAGGGGCATGTGATAGTTCCATCAGCCCCGATGGTAATTAAAGACGACCCTACGTTGATGTTCACCAACGCGGGTATGAACCAGTTTAAAGACATCATCTTAGGCAATGTGCCGCGCAAGTATCCCCGCGTGGCCGATTCGCAGAAGTGCCTGCGCGTAAGCGGCAAGCACAACGACCTGGAAGAGGTGGGGCACGACACGTACCACCACACGATGTTTGAGATGCTGGGCAACTGGTCGTTTGGCGACTACTTCAAGAAAGAGATCATAGGCTGGGCTTGGGAATACCTCGTGGATGTGCTCCATCTCGACCCCACGCGCCTCTACGCCACTGTATTTGAGGGCTACGCGCCCGAAGGATTGGAGCGCGATAACGAAGCCGCCGGCTATTGGGAGCAGTATCTTCCGGCCAGCCACATCATCAACGGCAACCGCCACGACAACTTCTGGGAGATGGGCGACACCGGTCCGTGCGGCCCGTGCTCCGAGATCCACATCGACCTCCGCAGCGACGAAGAGCGCAAAGCCATCGACGGCAGCACGCTCGTCAATAAGGACAACCCGCAAGTGATTGAGATTTGGAACCTCGTGTTTATGCAGTACGACCGCCGCGCCGACGGCTCGCTGCAGCCGCTCCCGGCCAAGGTCATCGACACCGGTATGGGCTTCGAGCGCCTGTGTATGGCTCTCCAGGGCAAGACGTCGAACTACGACACCGACGTGTTCCAGCCGCTGATAGGCAAAGTGGGCGAAATCTCAGGCCTGAAATACGGCAACGACAAAGACGTGGATGTGGCTATGCGCGTCGTAGCCGACCACGTGCGCACAATCGCCTTCGCCATTGCCGACTCGCAGCTGCCCTCCAACGCCAAGGCCGGCTACGTAATCCGCCGTATCCTCCGCCGCGCTGTGCGCTACGGCTACACCTTCCTCAATCTCAAGCAGCCGTTCCTCTACCTGCTTATCGACACCCTTATCGAGTCGATGGGCGAGGCCTATCCCGAGCTCGTCGCTCAGCAGACGCTTATCAAGAAGGTCATCAAGGAGGAAGAGGAATCGTTCCTCCGCACCCTCGAGACAGGTATGAAGCTCATCGCCAAAGTAATCGACGACACCAAAGCCAAAGGCAAGACGCAGATCTCGGGCGTGGATGCTTTCACGCTCTACGACACCTACGGCTTCCCCCTCGACCTCACCCAGCTCATCCTTCGCGAGCAGGGTATGACGCTTGACGAACAGGAGTTCAATGCCGAGATGGCCAAGCAAAAGGCTCGCGCACGCAACGCCGCCGCCGTCGAAACCGGCGACTGGGTTACAGTCAACGAAGGCGACCCGGAGTTTGTGGGTTACGACCTCAATGAGGTTGATACTGAGATACTTCGCTATCGGAAGGTGAAGCAAAAGAATAAGGAATACTACCAGATAGTACTGGCCCGCACGCCGTTCTACGGCGAGATGGGCGGACAGGTGGGCGACCGCGGCACATTGACCTGCGGCGACGAGAAGGTGGAGATTTACGACACCAAGCGCGAGAACAATCTCGCTGTGCATCTTTCCACCACATTGCCGAGCGACGTGACCGCCACGTTCCACGCCGCTATTGACATCGAGGCGCGCCGCGCCATCACCAGCAACCACAGCGCTACCCACCTGCTGCATCAAGCTCTGCGCGATGTGCTGGGCACGCACGTGGAGCAGAAAGGCTCTTTCGTGAGCCCCGACGTGCTGCGTTTCGACTTCTCCCACTTCCAGAAGCTCACCCCTGAAGAGCTTAAGAAGGTGGAGCGCCTCGCCAATAAGCGCGTGCGCATGGCCATTCCGCTCGATGAGCATCGCAGTGTGCCTATCGACGAAGCCCGCAATATGGGCGCTATGGCACTATTCGGTGAGAAATACGGCGACACCGTGCGCGTGATTCGCTTCGGCGACTCGAT
>CAMHGU010000114.1 GCA_946184715.1 uncultured bacterium
CTTTTTCACTATTCCCTCCAAACTTTTTTACAACTTTTTTTGAAATATTTTTCATAGCCTCAGGAAACACCCTGATGATGAGGGCAATAGCGGCCGAAGGAGCACGGCGGCATGCCGCCTGAGGAGCACGCTCGCCTTGCGGCTCGCTGAGGAGCACGCCGCTGCCGCGGCTGAGGAGGCGGCGGCTACCGCCGCTGATGGGGACAGGCGGGCGCGCCGCTCCGCGGCTGAGGCGGGCTGAGGTAGGCAGCGGCGGGCGAGGGCAGGCAGAGGTGGCGGGGTTAGGGGCGGAGCTGGGCGTCGCCGGTGATGATGTACTTGTAGGTGCATAGCTCGGGGAGAGCCATGGGGCCGCGGGCGTGGAGCTTCTGGGTGGAGATGCCGATTTCGGCGCCGAAGCCGAACTGTGCGCCATCGGTCCAAGAGGTAGGAGCGTTGGTATATACGCAGGCGGCATCGACTTCGGCGGTGAACCGGTTGCAAGCCTCCTCATCGTCGGCAATGATACACTCGCTGTGGCCGGAGCCGTGGGTGGCGATGTGGGCGAGCGCCTCGTCGAGGTCGGCAACTACGTGTACGGCCATTTTGTAGTCCATCCACTCGGTGTCCCAGGTTTCGGGCTGGGCGTGCTCAAGTAGCGGATATTGGCCCGAGAGGGCGTTGAAAGCCTCGTCGTCGGCATATATCACCACATCTTTAGCGGCCAGGGGAGCCACTGCGGCGGGGAGGTCGGCGATGCGGCTGCGGTCGATAAGGAGGCAGTCGAGCGCGTTACAGACGCTTACGCGGCGCGTCTTGGCGTTGTTGATAATGGCAGCGCCTTTGGCAGTGTCGGCCGAGGAGTGGAAATAGGCGTGACAGATTCCGGCGCCGGTCTCGATTATCGGCACTTGCGCATTCCGGCGCACGTAGTCGATGAGCCTACGGCTCCCGCGCGGGATAATGACGTCGATAAGGCCTGTGGCGTGAAGCATCTCGTCGCTCGACTGATGCGTGGCGGGCGTGAGCGAGATGACGTTTGGGTCGATGCCTTCCTGCTCAAGCACCTTGCGGATTACCGAGACAATGCGATGATTGGACATCGCGGCATCGGCCCCGCCTTTGAGCACACAGGCGTTGGCGGTCTTGAAGCAAAGCGAGAACACATCGAAGGTGACGTTAGGCCGAGCTTCATAGATTACACCCACTACCCCAAAGGGGACAGCGACTTTGCGAAACCGCAGGCCATTGGGCTGCGTCCACTCGCGCAGCACGTCGCCCACGGGCGAATGAAGCTGCGCCACGTGCCTGATATCGTCGGCAATGGCGGCGAGGCGCTCAGGCGAGAGAGCGAGGCGGTCGCGCAGAGGGTTGTCGAGGGCCATCTGGTCGAGGTCGTACTTATTGGCATCGAGGATGCGCTGCTGCGCGGCGATGGCGGCGTCGGCCACACGGCGCAGGATGTCGTCGCGGCGCTGCTCGGGGATGAGGGCGAGGGCTCGCGCAGCCTTGCGCGCGCCTTCAAATATCATAAGGAAGTTACGGTCGGTTACCATATCAAAAACAAATTATATGAGCGAGGCGCGACATCGGGGAAAAGACGCGCGCCTCGAGAAGGATTACACATTATATAATATAAGAGGTATCATTCGAAGCGCCAGGTGATGGTCCCCACTTGGTCGGTAGTACGGTTTTCGGCCACTGAGAATCGCGAGCGTAGCGAAGCCTTTCGGCAGCTTTCGCGCACCCGTTTATCGGCCGCGGCGGCACCGGTGCCGCTCTTATAGGAGGCATCGACCACCTGGCCTTTAGGGTTTACCCTCACTTTGATCACAATAGTACCCTCCACAGTGCTTGAGGGGCTGCCCCAGCTTTCCATAGAGCGGCCGGCGAGGTCAAACCCCGGGGAGCCTTTGACGGCGCCGTGGGTGGCGTTGCCATTGGGCGAGCCTTGCTTGCCCGAGCCGGAGCCGAAAGAGTTCTTGACGCTGCTATTGATACGATCCTGCTCGGCGCGGCGGCGTTCCTCCTCTTTTTTCTTCTTCTGCTCGGCACGGCGAGCGGCCTCGTCGGCGCCATCGGCGGGCGATTTCTGCTTTTTGGCCGGCGATTCGAGGTCGGTGGTGGTAAGGCGCTCAGGGTCGGTGGAGTTGTCGGCCTTAGGCGCGTCGGCCGGGTCGACGGCGGCGGGCTGGCTGGCGGCGAGGTCGGACGCGGCAGGCTCGGGGGTGTCGCCCAGCATCACGTATTCGCCGCCGAAGAAGATGTCGGTACGTTCCGGCTCGGGGCGGTCCTTAGGCGGCCATTCGCTATGCATATAGGAGAACAGCAGGATAAGCAGCACCACGATAAGGAACAGCAGCGCGGCCGCGGCGGCGATGATTCTATTTCTTTTCTCTTCTTCCACTTACGCAATCACGGGGGGTTAATTGTAAGATTCGCTCTCGGCGAGGCCCGGCACAGCTTGCAACGGCTGCGGGGCGGCAGGCTTGGTGGCGAGCACCATCTTGAGGTTGGCTTGAGCGGTTAGGTCAAGGAGGCGAACAATCTGCCCGTAGGGCACCTCCTCATCGGCATAGAGCGCAATAAACTGCTCCGGGTCCTGCTGTTGCGTCATCTCAAGGAACGTGAGGAGCTGATTAAGCTCAATGGGCTGCGGCTCCTCCTCGCCGAAGGAGGCGAAGATGTTGTTGTCCTTGTCGATATAAACTTTCGTGCCCGGCTTAATAGCAGTCTGCTCGCTGCTTTGCGGAAGGTTCACCTCGAGTGCGGTGGGGAACACCACGGTGGAAGTGACCATAAAGAAAATCAGCAAGAGGAAGATGACGTCGGTCATAGACGCCATGCTGTAAACTGATAGCATTTCGTGCTGACGTTTCAGAGCCATATCGGTAAAGAGTTTAGACTATTAATAGAATATGGTGTCAACGCGATTCTATCAGGCGATAGGCTCATTGAGGAGGTCCATAAACTCAACGGTTTTGCCTTCGAGCTGAGTCATCACCTTATTGACGCGAGCCACGAGGAAATTGTAGGCAAACATAGCGATGATGCCCACGATAAGGCCGGCCACTGTGGTGACGAGAGCCTCGTAGATACCGCCGGCGAGGGTTTGGATATTAGCGTTGGTGCCGGCGGCTTCCATCTGGAAGAATGCCTGAACCATACCGGTGACGGTACCGAGGAAGCCAATCATCGGCGCACCGGCGGCGGTGGTGGCGAGCCAGGGGAAGTTCTTCTCGAGGCGGGCAATCTCAAGGTTGCCCACGTTTTCGATAGCGGTCTGCACGTCCTGGATGGGGCGGCCTATGCGGCTGATACCCTTAGCGATAAGGCGAGCATAGGGAGTGTCGGTCTTCTTGCAGAGGTTGAGGGCGCTCTCGATTTCGCCATCGTGGATATAGTCCTTAATACGCTTCATAAAGGTATCGTCCTCCTTAGCGGCGGCGCGGATAGCGAGCCAGCGCTCCACGAGGACATAGATGCTGACCAAGAGAAGGATGACGAGCGGAATCATCACGATACCGCCTTTGAGGGCGAGGTCCCAGAGGTTAAGCTCTTTGACGACGGTTTCGGCCACGGGCTGCGCGGCGGCAGCGGCCTGAGCGGCAGGCGCGGCGGCATTAGCGACAGTGTCGGCCACGGCAGCATTAGCCGAGTCGAGAGCTTGCGGAATCAGGGCCAAGAGGGATTGGGTAAGTAATGCCATATTATATCAGTGATTATTATTATACGAAATTGTGACAGGTCATATTTTCAACGCATCTTTGTAGGCCTTTATTGTGGCTTCAATGCCGAGATAAAGGGCATCGGCGATGAGGTGGTGGCCGATGGAGACCTCCGACAGATGCGGCACCCGCTGCGCGAAGAAGTGGAGATTGCGCAGGTTGAGGTCGTGGCCGGCATTGATGCCGAGGCCACACTTGCGGGCCGTGATGGCCGCGTTGACAAACGGCTCGACAGCGGCCTCAGGGTCGGTGTCGAACATCGTGGCATACGGCTCAGTGTAAAGTTCTATGCGATCGGCGCCCACGGCAGCAGCCGCCTTGATATTGTCGATATCGGTGCCTACGAAGATGCTCGCTCTGATGCCGTGCTCTTTGAGCCGCTCCACGATGCCAGTGAGGAACTCGGCGTTAGGCTCCACGTTCCATCCGGCGCAGGAGGTGAGCACATCGGGCGCATCGGGGACAAGCGTCACCTGCTCGGGCTTCACCTTAAGCACCAAGTCCATAAACTCCTCGGAGGGGTAGCCCTCGATATTGAATTCGGTGGTAATGAGCGGGCGCAGCTTGAACACATCGTCGCGGCGGATGTGGCGCTCATCGGGGCGCGGGTGCACCGTGATGCCATCGGCGCCGAGAGCCTCGCAATCGGCCGCAAACTGCTCCACATCGGGCATATTACCCCCGCGGGCATTGCGCAGGGTGGCCACCTTATTGATGTTGACGCTTAGATTAATCTTTGCCATACGTAATATCAACGTGTTATCGAAGATGGCGGGCCGAGCCGTAAGGCACAAATTGAAAAAAATGGCGGCGGCGCGACACGCTATCTCGCAAATACTTGCTAACTTTGTAAGGCCGCACGGGCGGCAAAACAATCTACAAATTTACTATGAATTTGTTAGATTTCAAGTAAAAATACAGAAAAGGCGAAAAAAATGATACGATTTGCAATCTACGGGAAGCGACATCAGGAGCGGCATGCGGAGAGCCTGCGGCTACTGCTGAGTCAGCTCGAGGCGCTTGGAAGCGAAGTGGTTATGCACCGGAAGCTCTACGAGTACCTGCCGCAGCTGGGCATTGAGGCCGGCGAGCGAGTGAGGAGCGTGGACGACGGCGACGCGTGGGACGCCGATATCGCCATCAGCATAGGCGGCGACGGCACCTTCCTGCGCACGGCCCACTGGGTGGCCGACCGGCAAACCCCCATTATCGGCATCAACACCGGTTCGCTGGGCTATCTGGCTCAGACACGCGTGGAGGATATAGGCGAATTGATATTCAAGCTCCGCGAGGGGCGATATAAGATAGAGAGCCGCAGCGTGATAGAGGTGAAGAGCGATGATGCCGAGCTGCAATCGCCTTTCGCGCTCAACGAAGTGGCGATACTCAAGGCCGAGTCGGCCTCGATGATACGGCTTCAGACCGAGATTGACGGCCAAGCGCTGACCACCTACCTTTCCGACGGCCTCATCGTGGCCACCCCCACGGGCAGCACGGCCTACAACCTATCAGTGGGCGGTCCCATCTTGGCGCCTTCCACCCGGTCGTGGGCCATCTCGCCCATCGCGCCCCACTCGCTTACGCTACGTCCGCTCGTGGTGAGCGACAGCAGCGTGCTGCGCATAGCCACCAGCGGCCGCACCCCCCGCTATCGGCTCGCCCTCGATGGCAAATCGACAGCGATGCCCGATGGCTCGGTAATCGAGCTACGCAAAGCAGCCTGGGGCGTGCGCATCATCCAGCCCGAAGACACCGACTTCCCCTCGACCTTGCGCCACAAGCTCCTCTGGGGCGTCGATGCCCGGTAAAAGCCCCAAAAATCTCAAAAAGGTGCAAAAACGGTGCTCGAAAAATCTCAAAAAGGTGCGAAAACTGCTTTGAAAAAATCTCAAAAAGGTGTAACTTTGCGCTGATAAAAATCTCAAAAAGGTGCAAAAAGTTACATTATGAAGCGCAAGATTTATCAGCAACTCCTTGACTGGAAGGCGAATATGGCCGGCCGAGTGGCATTGCTCATAGAAGGAGCACGGCGCATAGGCAAGAGCTATATCGTGGAGGAATTTGCCAAAAACGAATATGAGTCGTACATCCTTATTGACTTCAATAAAGCCCCACAGATGGTAAGGGAATGGTTTGACCTGTATTTGGAAGACCTCGACACCCTCTTTTTGTACCTAAGCCAGCACTACAAGGTGAAGCTCTATGAGCGCAAGTCGCTAATCATCTTCGATGAGATACAACTTTGCAAACGCGCACGGGCAGCCATAAAATTTTTGGTAGCCGATGGGCGTTACGACTATATCGAGACCGGATCGTTAGTAAGCATCAAGAAAAACACACAGGGCATCGTAGTCCCATCGGAGGAGCGCGTCATCAAGATGCACCCTATGGACTTTGAAGAGTTCCTTTGGGCCACCGGCAACGAAATGCTTATGGACTTCATCGGCAAGATGTACAGAGAGCGGAAGCCCTTGGGGCAATTGCTCCACAGGCGCGCCATGGACGCTTTTCGTCTATATATGATAGTGGGCGGAATGCCACAAGCCGTAAAAGCCTATGTGGAAAGCAAAGATTTCGCTGAAGTAGATGCCGCCAAGCGTGACATTCTGGCACTCTATCGCAACGATATATTCAACTATGCTGACAATCAGGCGATTAAAGTCGCCAATATCTTCGACAACATACCCGGTCAGCTCTCCAAGCACGAAAAGAAGTTTCGACTCTCGGCATTGAAGGAAGGGGCCAAATACCGCGATTTGGATGCGGCATTTTTCTGGCTCAGCGATGCGAGAGTAATCAATATCTGCTACAATACCACCGAGCCCAACATCGGCTTGAAGATGAACCAAGAGCGAACTACCTTGAAATGCTATATGAACGACACCGGCCTACTACTGAGCCACGCCTTCGATGAGGCCGGTATTGTCACTTCCGAAATATATCAGAAGCTCCTGCTCGGCAAGCTCGAAGTAAACGAGGGGATGATGATAGAGAATATCGTAGGGCAGATGCTGACGGCCGGCGGCCACAACCTCTATTTCTACAGCAAGTCGACCGGAGAAGCTCCCGACCGAATGGAGATCGACTTTCTGCTGCGAAAAAGCGGGGTAACCAATCGCCACAACATCCGCCCTATAGAGGTAAAAAGCGGGAAGAACTATACTCTTACATCGCTCACCAAGTTCGTCAGGAAATATTCTGAGTACGCCACTACACCTACGGTGATTCACACCGCCGATTATCGCGAAGATGGCGGTATTACCTATCTGCCCATCTATATGACGCCTCTACTCTGAAGTCGATATAGTCAGGGGCGGAGCTGGGCGTAGCGGGATGGGCTGACGCCCACGTCGCGCTTGAAGGCGCGGGTGA
>CAMHGU010000115.1 GCA_946184715.1 uncultured bacterium
TGGTATATCTGCTGGGGTTGATAGCCTTGGTGATGGTGTGGCTATGGCTTCCCGATGAGCAGCTCGGGTCGGCCAATAAGCGAGGCATCCCGTTTCAGCCTCGGCAGTTGCTGAAGTTTCACCCCTCGGTCATCGGTATGCTGTTGCTGATGATGATTTTCTTCATTTTCCCTACCAACTTTGCGGTTGTGGCCGGCAACCGGTTGGGAATGACGACCGAAGTGACCACTATAATTATGGTGGGGCTTGATGTGGTGGCGTTCTTTGTCGGTATGGTGTTTGGCGGTGTAATGCATCGCTTTCGGCGCATTGTCAAGTACTTCGCACCGGTGTTTTTCCTGCTGGGCTATGCATCGTATCTTGTTCCCGACGTGGCAATGGTGGTGCTCGGCTCGGCGTTGATAGGAGTCGCCAACGGCATAGGCGTGCCTTATCTCAACACCATTGCGAGCATCAAAGGCGGCAAGAACTCAGCCACTACGGTAATGCCTTTGCTATCGGCAGCTCTTTACCTCGGGCAATTCATTTCGCCCATCATCGTGACGCCCGCATCGCGTGCGCTGTTTGGCTATGACGACTTGACCGGGCCTTACAAAGTGGGCATCCTCCTTTGCGTGATATTTCTCGCCCAAGTGTATCTTACCCGCCATTTCCAAAGTTTGCCGCCCGAGCAGAAGGCTTAGCCTCGTCACATCATATCATCATAAGTCCCGGTCCGCAATAGCTCGAGCCGGGACTTGTAGCATATACTTTTTGAGCGCCGGCGTTGTTAATTGATGTCAAGAGTCGCCATAGGCTTTGCCTGAATGGTAAATTATTACTAAATTTGTAGTTTGGAAAATTATATGGATATATTATGATAGAGTACAATACGCAATTGCAGAAGCTGATTCTCCCGGAATACGGCCGGAACGTGCAGAATATGGTAGATTACTGCCTTACGATTCCTGACCGTGACGAGCGTAACCACTGCGCCTACAGTATCGTAAACATAATGTTCAACCTGTTTCCGCCGCAACCCGAGGAGAGCGACTACGTGCATAAGCTCTGGGATCATCTGATGATAATGAGCGACTTCAAGCTCGATGTCGATGCGCCTTTCGAGCTGCCCACCGAGGCTGCGCTCGACTCTAAGCCGGAACCTATACCGTATCATCTTGAGCCGATACGCTTCCGCCACTACGGCAAGATTATCGAGAAGATGATTCTCCGCGCTGCCGAATATCCCGAAGGCGAGGAGAAAGACGCTCTTATCGCTCTGATTGCCAACCATATGAAGAAGCAGATGTTTGCCATCTCTAAAGAGGGCGTTGACGATGAGAAGATACTCAACGACCTATATCACTTCTCCCGAGGCCGTATCGACCTTCACCCCGACTCTTACAAGCTCCGCTCCTTCGTAGAGGCTCCTCAGCAGCAACAGCAACAGCAGGGCAAGAAGAAAAAGAAGAAATAACAACCTTAAATACCGAAAAACGACTATGAGTACATTTGTGGTAGAAGGCGGACATAAGCTCCACGGCGAGCTTATCCCGCAAGGCGCGAAGAACGAAGCGCTTGAAGTGATATGCGCAGTGCTTCTCACGCCCGAGAAAGTCACTATCGAAAACATCCCCGATATCCTCGACATCAACAATCTCATATCGCTGCTCAAAGATATGGGCGTGAAGGTGACGAAGGAGGGGGTGGGGACCTACTCCTTTGAAGCGTCGAATATCGACATCAACTACTTGCAGACGCAAGAGTTCTTCCGCAAAGCGGCCTCGCTGCGCGGCTCGGTGATGATTATAGGCCCGCTCGTGGCCCGCTTTGGCTATGCCATACTGCCCAAGCCCGGCGGCGACAAGATAGGGCGCAGGCGTCTCGATACACACTTCTTAGGCATCCAGCGCCTCGGCGCCGAGTTTGCCTACGACCGCGACCGCCAGCGCTACGAGATTAAGAGCAAAGGCCTTAAGGGCACATATATGCTCCTCGATGAGGCCTCGGTGACCGGCACGGCCAATATCCTGATGGCATCGGTGCTCGCCGAGGGCGAAACCACCATCTACAACGCGGCCTGCGAGCCGTATCTGCAGCAGCTCTCCAAGATGCTCAACTCAATGGGCGCGCACATCGAGGGCGTGGGGTCCAACCTCCTGCACATCACCGGTGTAAAGGAGCTTCACGGCTGTCGCCACCGCGTGCTGCCCGATATGATTGAGGTGGGCAGCTTTATCGGTATGGCGGCGATGACAGGCTCGGATATACGACTCAAAGACGTGTCGTTCGACGACTTGGGCATAATCCCCGAAAGCTTCCGCCGCCTCGGCATCAAGCTCGACCGCATAGGCGACGACATTCACATCCCCGCTTGCGACGGGTACGAAATCGACACCTTTATGGACGGTTCCATCCTCACCATAGCCGACGCGCCATGGCCGGGCCTTTCGCCCGACCTCCTGAGCGTGATGCTCGTGGTAGCTACGCAAGCGCGAGGCAGTGTGCTTATCCATCAGAAGATGTTTGAGAGCCGCCTGTTCTTCGTCGATAAGCTGATAGATATGGGGGCGCAAATCATCCTCTGCGACCCGCATCGCGCTGCTATCATAGGTCTCGGCGGCCGTAACCGACTGCGCGCCACCACAATGGTATCGCCCGATATTCGCGCCGGCATCGCGATGCTCATCGCCGCAATGTCGGCCCAAGGCACCAGCCGCATTCACAACATCGACCAGATCGACCGCGGCTATCAAGATATCGACAAGCGCCTCAACGCTATCGGTGCCAACATTATCCGCATCTCGCAATAGCACTGATTGATGATTCAAGCCTCTGAAATAACGTCGATAGGTCGCCTCGGAAAGCCTCACGGCATCAGCGGGGAGATCAACGCCGCGCTCGACATTGATTATGCCGACATCGACCAGCTGTCGTGCATCGTTCTCGACATCGACTCCATCTTTGTCCCCTTCTTTATCAGCAACGCGCGCGGGAAAGGAGCTGCCGGCGCCATTCTCAAAATCGACGGCATCGACACCGATACCGAGGCACGCCTTATGGGCGGGAAAGAGATATTCGCGCTCCGCAGCGAGATCGACGATGAGATTGACGACGACTCCGTAGAGCGATTGATAGGCTACCGAATCGTTAATGAGAACAACACCGTGGTGGGAACTGTCGATTTTATCGACGACTCCACTCCCAACCTCCTCTTCGTGCTCGACAACGGCATTATGGTCCCCGTGGCCGACCCGATGATCATCAGCATCGACCACGATACACGGCAAGTGACTATGACAATCCCCGAAGGCCTTATCGAGGCGCAACAATAAAATTTATACCCAAGCATTTCGTTATATAAAATAAATACCCCTAACGATTATGAACGAAAATGATATGAACTTTGACGAGCAAGCGGTCGAATACATTCTTTCGCATATCGACCCCGAAATCGCCCGGCTCTACACTGACGACGATATCCTGCTCATTATCGACACTATATTCGATTATTACGACCAGAAAGGATTGCTCGACATCGACCTCTCCGACGATGCCGAGCCCGACGAGGTCGATGTTGACGACCTCGTGGCTTACGTGGAGAAACAGCTGCGCAAAGACCGCGACAATCGCGTGGCTCCCGAGCACGTGGAGCCTATTGTCAAGGCCGAAATCGATTTCGAAATAGCAATCGACGAGGAGTGATGCTACGCTTTGTTTATACCATCGCAGCCGTCCTGGCGGTGTCGGTAATCGCCAATGCCAAGACCGACCCCACGGCGCTCTACGACCTCTCGATAGAGGCCAATCTCGCCCAGCCCAAATGTGGTAAGCAGGCCAAAGATATCAGCGACTTCCAGAACAAGCAAGCCAAGCTCATCAAGGAGGCGGGCTACATCACCGAGATGATGCGCAAGCGCGAGGTGATTATCGTCACTGTGCCGGCCGCCGACTTGTTTGCGCCCAACGACACCGCGCTCACCAAGGAGGGCGAGAGCAAGCTCAAGCCTTTCGTGCCTATGCTCTCTACGGCCGACTTCTACCGGATGCTCCTCGTGATGCACACCGACAACACCGGCTCGCGCGAATACACCGACGAGCTCTCGCGCGCTCGGGTGGAGCAGATTCTCGACTACTTCGAGGACCACGCCAAGGAGACCGACTACGTAATCCCTTACGCCGTAGGCTCCGAGCGCCCCATCAAGGAGAACAACTCCGTGGAGAACCGCGCCTATAATCGCCGCCTTGAGATTTTTCTCGTGCCCGGCGAGCGTATGCTCGATGCCGCCAAGGAGGGCGCGCTCTCGTCAAAGCGGCTTGTCAATTTCTAATCGCGTCACTCCGTAACACCTTGAAAATATAATACTTATCAATAAATGGCAAAAGAACTTAAAGAACTGACTAAGAGAGCCGACAATTACTCTCAATGGTACAACGACCTCGTAGTGAAGGCCGACCTCGCCGAGCAATCGGCAGTGCGCGGCTGTATGGTAATCAAACCCTATGGCTATGCAATCTGGGAAAAGATACAGCGCCAGCTCGACGATATGTTTAAGGCCACCGGCCACGTCAACGCGTATTTCCCCCTGCTAATCCCCAAGTCGTTCCTCAGCCGCGAGGCCGAGCACGTGGAGGGCTTCGCCAAGGAGTGCGCTATCGTCACTCACCATCGTCTGCGCACCAACGCCGACCATACCGGCGTGGAGGTTGACCCCGACGCCAAGCTCGAAGAGGAGCTTATCATACGCCCCACGTCTGAAACCATCATCTGGAACACATATAAGAACTGGATTCACTCTTATCGCGACCTCCCCATATTGTGCAACCAATGGGCCAACGTGATGCGCTGGGAGATGCGCACCCGTATGTTCCTTCGCACTGCCGAATTCCTCTGGCAAGAGGGCCACACCGCCCACGCCACTCGCGAGGAGGCTCTCGAAGAGACCGTGAAGATGATCAACGTATATGCCGACTTCGCCGAGAAGTATATGGCTGTGCCGGTGATTAAAGGCGTGAAATCAGCCAACGAGCGCTTCGCCGGAGCCATCGACACCTACACCATCGAGGCTATGATGCAGGACGGCAAGGCCCTCCAGTCGGGCACTTCCCATTTCCTCGGGCAGAACTTCGCCAAGGCTTTCGATGTGCAGTTTATCAATAAGGAGAACCAGCTTGAATACGTCTGGGCCACTTCGTGGGGCGTATCTACCCGCCTTATGGGCGCGTTGATTATGACCCATAGCGACGACAATGGCCTTGTGCTGCCTCCGCGCCTTGCCCCCATTCAGGTGGTTATAGTGCCCATTTTCAAAAACGATGAGCAGCTTGCCGCCATCACCGCCAAGGTCGCTCCCATGGTGGAGAAACTCAAAGCGATGGGCATAAGCGTCAAGTACGACGACGCCGACAATAAGCGCCCGGGCTTCAAGTTTGCCGACTACGAACTCAAGGGCGTGCCCGTGCGCCTCGCCCTCGGTGCCCGCGACATCGAGAACGGCACCGTCGAGATTATGCGCCGCGACACCCTCGAAAAGGAGACTATCGCCTTCGAAGGCATAGAGGAACATATCGAGAAGCTCCTTGTCGATATTCAGGACAACATCTTTGAGAAGGCACGCCGATTCCGCGACTCCAAGATTATCACCGTGGATAGCTACGATGAGTTTAAGGAGAAGATAGAGGAGGGCGGCTTTATCCTCGCCCACTGGGACGGCACCACCGAGACCGAGCTGAAAATCAAAGAGGACACCAAGGCCACGCTGCGCTGCATCCCTCTCGAAGGCGACACCACTCCCGGTCGCTGTATGGTCACCGGCAAGCCGTCGGCACGCCGCGTAATCTTCGCCCGTAACTACTAATCGCACGATTCTGTATGAACCGATACAAGCACATAGCCATTATGGTAGCGATGGAGAAGGAGCTAAATCTTCTGCTCCATCAGCTCGATGGCCGCAAGTCGTCGCAATTCGACAACTACACAGTCCACACCGGAGTGCTCTATGGCGTCAAAGTCACGGCGCTTAAATGCGGCATCGGCAAAGTCAATGCCACGATAGCTACGATGAGCCTGCTGCAGCACTTCCCCGACGTGGAGCTCGTGGTCAATACCGGAGTGGCCGGCGGCGCCGATACCCGGCTCGGCCCTATGGACGTGGTTTTCGGCGAGCAGATTGCCTATCACGACGTGTGGTGCGGCCCCGGCACCATCTACGGCAAAGCCGATGGATTCCCGCTCTACTTCAACTCGTCGCTGGCCGTGCTCGACAGCATCGACTGGGTGTCAAATCCCAATTATCACCGAGGCCTGATATGCACCGGCGAGCAATTTATCAACGAGGCAAAGCAGATTACCGAAATCAAGCGTCACTTCCCCGAGGTGATGGCCGTAGATATGGAGTCGGCTGCGATAGCCCACGTATGCTATATGCGCCACAAGCCTTTCGTCAGCGTGCGTGTAATCAGCGACTCGCCCTGGGCCGGCAAGAGCAGCATCGAATACGAAGACTTCTTCACCGAAGCACCCCACCAGACCTTCAACGTCATAAACGACATCCTCAAGGTGTGACATCACAACTACGATATGGCGAGGCCGGCATTTCAAGAGATGCCGGCCTCCGTTTTATTTGCACCTCCCTGTCCTGTAGCGACACGCCCGATTTCTCGCTGATTACGCTGATTATCTGGGGCATCTGCGTTATCTGCGAGCGATAACTTCTCGCTGATTACGCAGATTGCGCTGATTTTCTGTGGCTTCTGCGCTATCTGCGAGCGATTCTTCTCGCTGATTACGCTGATTGCGCTGATTTTCTGTGGCTTCTGCGCTATCTGCGAGCGATTCTTCTCGCTGATTACGCTGATTGCGCTGATTTTCTGTGGCTTCTGCGCTATCTGCGAGCGATTCTTCTCGCTGATTACGCTGATTGCGCTGATTTTCTGTGGCTTCTGCGCTATCTGCGCTATCTGCGAGCGATAACTTCTCGCTGATTACGCTGATTACGCAGAAACAGAGCAGCGACCGAACCGATGCGCAGCTAAGTCCTTAAGTCCGTACAGATTACCCGTACGTGAGCGGAGTGGTCGCCTT
>CAMHGU010000116.1 GCA_946184715.1 uncultured bacterium
GGCTTAAGCGGCTGATGCCCTGGCAGTGACGCACCATTGCTGAGCTCGAAGAAGTCTTTGAGGATACCAAGCCCGTTCTTGCCCTCTTCGCTGTAGTCGTTGATGTAGATCTTGCAGTCGCGGTCGAGCATCATCGGGTCGTAATCCACGTGGAGGTGGTGCTCGGTGTCGGCCATCACTTCGTTGATATCGTGATAGTTAGCGATTGAGAATGGCACGGGGTTGCTATAGCTCTTGCCGAGGTATGTCTTGGCGTAGTAGGCCACGTAGTACTTGTCGTTCTGATACCAGTACATCGGGGTCTCGTTGTTGGCATACGGAATGCCGTTGCGGCGGTTGATGGCATCGTCGTAGTCGGCAAACATCTCCCATCCGCCACCGAGGATTTCGTAGGCGCCCGGAGTGACGTTAGGCTTCTTCATACCCACGGTAGAGCCGGGCAGCACGGTAGCGGGCGGCATCAGCTGGCCTATCGTAGGCACACCGCTCTCAAACTGGAGGTGAATGTTGATGACATGCAGCTCGTTGATAAGCTCGATGTCGGAGCCTTCGTCGTCGCTCTCATCGTAGCTATACTGATACACTACGGTGATGATGCGCTCCTTAGAGAGGTCGTAGATGTCGCTTTCGCGCGACACGAAGAGCGTGGTGGTCTCGGTAGGTTCAACACCGCGTATGGAGAAGTCGAGCTGATAGTTGGGGAAGGCATCGTAAACAGTCTTGCTCACCAACGTACCTACGGGGACGGGTTGTCCCTTTTGGAAGGACGCGGTGTTATAGATGTTGCTGAATTGACCGGTTTCGCTGCTTTGATAGCCGCCAAACTCGCCCACCGTGTAGCTCCGGCGGCAGAAGTAGTAAACGGCATCAGTAGCCGATTGGTCGAAGTGGACTTTCGTCACACGGGTCCTATTGGTGGCGTTGAGCGTCTCGTAGGTGGAGTAAGGAATTACCTGACCGGCAGAGTAGTAAACGTCGCCGCGAGCAAACGAGGTGTTGACTATATAGTAGTCTTCACCGGCGGGATCGTCTATGGCCGGGACGTTGATGGGCGCGTAGTTGTACTGCTCATTGGGGATTTGCGACTCGTAGGTGTCGCGGTCGAAAGTGGTGTCGGGGGCCACCTGGCGGAGAATACCGTCCTTGTCGTAGTATTCCAGGGCAGTGTCGCCGGTGTAGGTAGCTTGGTAATCGACAGGCGCGGTGAGGTGGTAGGGCCCGGCCGGGTTGCGATTGTCGTACACATCGGTATATTCAGTGCCCGGGTACGATGGGTCAACCACGAGGTCGAACGCGTCATAGTTGAACACAAAATTGGAGCGGTCGTACTCCGAGAGGTTACACCACGACTCGATGGCGTTGTAGTTGCGCGAGCTGTCGAACCATTGACCGCCATAGTATCCATCGGTCTTGCAGATGTAAGCGTCGCTGAGGTGCTCGTTGATTTCGGCAACGGAGATGCCGAAGTCGGTTGCCATCTGCGCAATCTCGGCGGCGGTGAGGAGGTCGCCGTGGAGCACATAGTTTTCGCTATTGAGCTGGAGAGTGCTGGTGCACACCAATGCGGCACCGAAGTTGGCTTGCGTGGCTGCATTGAGAGCCTGATACTCCGATTCGGGAATTGCGGTGCCCGCGTGGACGGTCTTCTCGTGGCCGCCGTAGGAGTACGAAACCTGTTGAGTGGCAACATAGGCGCGCTCCACTTCGGCTTGGTCGATAAGCTCGGCTCGACGCTCGGCGGCGATGGCGTTGTAGTTGTACCACACATCGCGCGGCAGTATCTCGCCCTGGGTGTATTCACGCTGGCCGTACACGTCGGACACTATCGGGTGATAAGTGGGGCCTTGAATGTAACCGGTTTGCGCGCTTTCGCTCAGGTCATTGTAGTCGGCGGTAGAGAGCTTGCCTCCGGAGCCGTTGGCGGGCGAGTAGTATTTGTCCCACACCTTTGGCACGTCCATAGCGAAGGTGAGCGCGTAGCCGGTGTCGTGCGAGGCGTTGTTGGAGGAGTGGAACACCTCTTGAGCCGTCACCGGCTCGCCGATGCTGTTGGTGATGACGTGCGACTCGCTGAGGAATGTCCGGTAGGCCGAATTGGCGCCCTCGTTCTCAAGGACGAATTGTCCGGCTTCATACTCCACACCATCGATGGTGCAGGCGATGGCGTTGACGAAAGTCTCGGAGACAAAGATGGCGCGCTCGTTGGCCGGCAGGAGCTGATAGTCCCAATAGGAGATTACATCGTTGAGGAAGTAGGTCTTCAGCTCGTTATCAACTTTCACGCCCTTATCGCCTATGGTTGTGTTGCGGTTGTAGTCGCTATAGTAGGCGTAGAGGCTGGGCTGCACGTTGATGAGGGTCAGGCGGCCGTGCGAGTTGGCGGTGACAGTGAGAGGAATCTTGACCTCGGTGGCGTAGGCCGTAGCCGAGCCGGTATAGGCCGATACCACTTGGTCGTAGATATAAACTTCACCGCGCACAAACCAGTAGTGGGCAGGTGACTCTACGTAGTGGTCGTCGTACACTCCGTTGTGGGGAAAGCAGTCGTCGATGATGCGGCGGTGGCTGTCGTGAACGAAGTTGCCTGATGTCTGGATAATCTCCAGATCGGTCGCGCTGTATTCGTAGCGTTTGAATGTCACGGCAGCGGAATTGAATTGTGAGAGCGTCACGTTCTCGCGGTCGGGATAGAAACTGGGCACGCCGTGCTCGTTTCGGGCATAAACGTAACCGCCGCCCACGTCGGAGCGGACGTTGATAAGGTCAAGCTCTACCACGCCGGTAATGTCGCCGTACACTTTGGTCTCGGGGGTGGAGCGCTCGGTAGTCAGCTCGAGGAACACACCCGAAGCCAGCGCCACCTTGTTGTGGCTCGTGGCGGTGTTGCGCTTGCGATTCTTGGCATTGGAGAGCTTCCAGTCGAAGTAAGAAGTGTGGTCGTTGGTGTCGTTGGTGTCCGACTGGCGCACGTGCTCGAATTTTACGTCGCTCGAGAGGTTGCCGAGGAAGTTCACCACGCTATAGATACCGAAGTAGTTGCCGTGGACGGCGTCTTTCTCATCGGTGTCGCCGGCGGTGGAGTTTTGGGCGTTGAGCGAGAGCTCGCCCACGCGGTTGATGGTGTACTCGGTGTAATCGACGACGTCGGTGACACGGTCGCGGGCTCCCTGGAGCACCATACGGCTACCGAAGATGCCGGCGAAGTCGGCACGCTGCAAGGTGTTGAGCAATCGGCCGGCATAGATGGAGCAGAAACCGGCTTTCTCCCAGTAGCTCGGGTTCTGGTATTCGGCAGGGAACTTGGTGTAGTCCTCTTCGCTTACGGTTTGGCCATAGTCGTAGTGCTCACCGGCTATCGTCACCCCACCCTCGTGAACGCACTCGTATTTCAGCTCGAAGTAGGCGCGCTCGCGGTCGGAGAGGTTGGCGTATTGTTCAAGCGTAATCTGCTGCTCAAGGCCGTAGTAGTCGGTACCGTAGTTCTCGATATGAAGCTCGCGGTAGCCGTTGACGATGGCAAGGTTGCCGCCACCGTAGAGGCCACCTATATGCTCAGTACCGATTGTGATGAGGTCGCGGTGATACACGTCGCGCAGCGTGGCAGTCACGTTGCCATATACGGTGGTGGCGTTGGCATACACTTTATCGCTACCGATAGCCACGTTGCCGCCGGCAAATACGGCGTTACGCACAATCACGCCGGCATCGCTAAGGCTGTTCCAGCGGGCATCGCTGTACTTGTTGCGCAGGGTGTTGAGGTCGTCGATGGGTACATAGTCGTTGACGGCATAGTTGTGACCGTTGATGGTGACCGGCGCCAGCACTTTGGCGTAGGGCGAAATTACCACACGGCAGTCCTCGGTCAGGTGCCCGTCCTTCATATAGTAATAGTGATCGGGCGAGCCGGTATCGTTACTTGTGTCGGCGGTGCCGGCGCTATACACATAGCCGATGTTGCCGCCGCCGAACACGTTGCCGTAGCCTTCGCTCAGGCTCTCGGGAGTGCCTATGACGCCGCCGTGGATTCTGACATCGGTCTTGCCGAACACGTAGCCGCTGGTATAGAACTGCTTGTCGATAATCTCGTTACCGTTGAGGTCGTAGCTGTAGCCGCGGCCGCCGCCGAACACGTCGCACTGCACCGCGCCATTGAACATCTCAATGAAAGTGCTGCCGGCTTTGTCGATGCCGCCGAGCACGCGAGTGGAGTTGGCTTGGCCGCTCTCTTGCATCCTGCCCCGCCCTACCGCGGCAATCTCGCCGCCACCGTAGAGGCTATTGCGGATGAGACCGCCGTACACGTTTACCACCGTGTTATCGACCGTGGCGCCCTGTCCGTAGCCGGCACCGAAGGCGTTGCCGTTCTCGGCCAGAAGCTTGTCGCCTTCGTTGCGGAGGTCAACGTTCTCTTCGTATTGGCCGGTGGTGGTGTTGTAGGTATAACCTACGTGGACATTGTTGATGGTCAAGTGGGCCGTGCCGTACACCGCACCTTTCTCGCCACCGCCGTAAAGGCTTCGCTCCACGGTGGGGTCGGTGGTGTAGAAGTCGCTGGCCACATCGCGCTTGCCCAGCGTGATATTGGTCTCGGCATCAATTTCAGTGGTACCCACATTGCCGTTGAGGCCGCCGCCGTAGGCGTTGCGCATCTTGCCGCCGTTGATAATCACGTTGGTCGAGGCTAAGATGGTGGGTGTCATACCATTGGCGCTACGCACGTGGCCGCCGTAGCCGCCACCGTAGAGGTCGCCCACTACGGTACCGCCGTTGAGAATCAAGCCTGTGGCGCCGCTTACCGTGGCGTCGTTACCTTCGCCGCCGGCATAGGCATTGCGAGCTACCGTGGCGCCGCGCTCTATCAGCACGTTGGTATTATATTCGTTAGTGTCGAATTCCGATTCGTCGAGCACACCGTAGGCTTCGGTGATAAGGGCACTGATAGAGGCGCTATTAACCACCTTGCCGTTGCGTCCGCCACCATACACGTTGCGCACTTGCGCCCCTGCGGTCATATTGACGTGGGTATTCTGAGCATAGGTGTTGGGACCATATCCGGCGCCATATACATCGACAAGCTCGCCTTCGCGGTTGCGCACCGGCACGGGAATGTTCACCTGGCTCTCTACGGTGAGGCGATAGTCGTGGTTGCCGCCGTAAATGTCGTCGTTAGTTATGGCGTTTTCGCTGAGGTAGTTGATGGTGGCCAACTTCACATCGCAGGTGTGGAGGTCGCTCTCACCCTTACCGCCGCCGAAGAGCGAATTGACCATTACGGCCGAGCCTACTGGCACATTGATTGTGGCGTTGGCGGTGCGGCCTTCGTTGAGAGAAGCGCCATATACGTTGTGGGCCTTGCCGCCATAGAGGTTCACCGTGGCATCAGCGCTGCCTGAATAGGCCCCGGCACCGTATATATCCATCGCTTCCTTATCGGCTGTGGGATAGAGGTTCACTTGCGAGGTTTCGGAGGCATAGAGATATATCGACGACGTGCCACGGCAAGCGCCGAACACTTCGGCCACGTTGCCGGTATATACATCGATGAGCGAATGGGTGGTCTTGGAGCAGTCGCCGGCGCCGAAGGCGCGCTGGGCGAGCACTTGTGGGCGCGTGGCCACACCGGCCGAGTGGAGCAACACGTAGGTGTTGTACATATCTACGCTGCCTATATCTCCGGCACGGCCTTGACCGCCGCCGAAGATGTTCTCAATGTAGTCGGCGGCCTGTGTCGAGGGCGAGAGGATATTGACAAATGAGTTGAATGCGGCATCGCTTGAGCCTTTGGCCACTTGTGTAAGCAAAGTGGGCTTGCTCTCGAAAAGCGGTTCGGTCTTGGCCGCATCGGCATAGAATTGGGCATCATCGTAGTCGTAAGCACCGTAAGCGCCGCCGTAGATGTTGCCGTCGATTTGGCCGGCGTAGTATTCCACATAGGTGTTGGAGCGCACCGTTTGGGGTATTGTGGTGACTGTGGCGGGGATGGTAGCTCCGATGCGCCCGGCTACGTTGTGCTCGAGGGTGCCGTGAATCTGTCCGCCGAAGTCGTTGCCGCCGTACACGCCCACATCAATTATCGGCCTTGAAGTGATGCCCACATATACCTCGGTGCCGCCGTTGATATCGGCGTTGCAGGCGCCACCGAAGGCCCAATGGGCGGTGCCGCTGTTGAGATACAGAGAGGCAT
This sequence comes from uncultured bacterium, assembly GCA_946184715.1. Classification (GTDB taxonomy): domain Bacteria; phylum Bacteroidota; class Bacteroidia; order Bacteroidales; family Muribaculaceae; genus CAMHGU01. The sequence goes on from CAMHGU010000116.1 coordinate 6,185, forward strand.
TGCCGGTCACTAAGCCTTCGAAGCCGCCGCCGTAGATACAGGTGGTGTTGTACTGCCCGGGCACCGAGATGGCGTTCATCGTCACTATCGTGTTGTAGTTCACGGCCGGGTCGCTGCCGAAAGCGAGCTTACCCACCACGCCCTTCTCGCCGCCGCCATAGGCTTTGAGAATGCGGCCGCGATTGGTGATATTGAGCTTTACGTCGCCCCACACCTCCGATTTCTCGCCATAACCGCCGCCATATACGCTCAGAACGCTTACCAGCGGGTCGTCGCGAAGCGATTCCATCGTCACTCCCGAGCCGCCTTCGGCAAATACTCGGCTGGAAATGGCGTCCTCGGTGATTTGAATCTCCACGCCGCCATTAATGTAGCCGCTCTCGTAGCAGCCGCCGTAGATGTTGGCGCCGTGGAGCTTGCCGCGCTCGTTGATGTTCCACTCATAGCTGTAAGTCTCGGTGGCACTGTCGTAGGTGAGGCGCGCCGGCTCAAGCTTTGCGTTGGAGATGTTGAGCTGTATCTTATTGGTGGCTCCGGCGGGCAGGGTGCCGATGATACCGCCGCGATGGGCAGCATTATAGGCCGTAGCCGCGATGTTGGCGTTGTTACAACCGCCCACGAGGCGGTCGAAGATTACGAGGTCGTGGGTGAAGTTGAACACGAATGTACCCGGGGCCGACATACTACCGACGTTGCCGCCGCCATAGAAGGAGCCAATGCGCGTGGAGTAGGACTGATAGGCTTCGTTGGCGTCGGTGTCGGGGTCATCGGTGTCGAAGAGCACCGTCGGGCGGATGGTTACGTCAACGCCTTGCATATAGGTGCTGAA
>CAMHGU010000117.1 GCA_946184715.1 uncultured bacterium
CGCAATTCCACGCGACAGCGTGCTTTATCGGCGCGGCTCTGCCCCGTCCCCGCCGTGGAATCTCTACGGACTTACAGGCCTAACGGACTTGGCGGTGGCAACCCGCCAGGGTTGCCGTCATCGCCAGTGGCGAACAGCTTCTCTCCGGGTCCCGACTTTTGCTCCGCTACTCCTTTATGTCGGTAGAGGCTTCACGGGCCGGTAGGGTCAGGGTGGCGGGCGATGTACTCTTTGATGACGGCTATGAAGGCGGCGCCGAAGGTGTCGCGCTTGTGGGTGCCTACGCCGTAGCAGTTGCCGAAGGCGGTGAGGGTGGTGGGCTTGGTGGCGGCGAGCTGGTGGAGCGAGCGGTCGGAGAGGACCACGTAGGCAGGCCAGCGGTGCTCGTCGGCGATGCGCTTGCGGGTGGCACGCAGCAGCTCAAAGAGCTCGCGGTCGCCGGCAGTGGCTGTCGTCGTGGCTGTCGCCGCGGCTTCTTTCTTCGGCCTCTGTTTGCGGGCTTTCGGGCCGCACTCCTCGCGTACTATTACTGCCAGCTGCGCGGGCCGCTTGCCGTAGAGCACCTCGCGGCCGAGGTCGGTGATGCGGAGGTGGCGGTCGTCGTCGTAGGCGATTTCGATGAACCCCATCTGGAGCATCTGCAGCATATAGTCGCGCCAGTCGCGTTGCGGAATGTCGTGGCCGGCGCCGAAGGTCTTCAGCTCGTAGTAGCGTTGGGCCACGATGTCGGGCGTCATATTGCCGCGCAGGATATTGATGGCGGTGGTGAAGCCGATGCGCTCCTCGGCTCGGGCGATTGCCGAGAGTGCTTTTTGCACTATAGTAGTGCCGTCGATGGCGCGGGGCGGATTGTGGCACACGTCGCAGTTGCCGCACGCTTTGTCGCTCGCCTCGCCGAAGTAGTTGAGCAGGATACGGCGGCGGCACACTTGCGCCTCGGCGTATTCCTGCATCCGCGCCAGCTTCTCGAGGTTGATTTCGTGCTGGCCGCTTTCGCCCGCAAACTTGCGCAGGGTGATGATGTCGCTGATGTTGTAGAAGAGGACGGTTTCGCACGGCAGGCCGTCGCGGCCTCCGCGGCCTATCTCCTGGTAGAAGCTCTCGATGCTCTTGGGAAGGTTGTAATGGACCACGAAGCGCACGTTGCTCTTGTCGATGCCCATTCCGAAGGCTATGGTGGCGCATATCACCTGTAGGCGGTCGGCCACGAAGTCGTTCTGCACGCGGTCGCGCTCGCTATTGGGCAGCCCGGCGTGATACACGCCGGCGGCTATGCCCGCGGTCCTCAGCTTGGCGGCCAGCTGCTCGGTGGCCTTGCGAGCCAGGCAGTAGATGATGCCGCTCTCGCCCGGGTGGCGGGCGATGAGGTCGATGATGTAGCGGAGCTTGTCGCGCGCCGAGTAGCCGCGCTTCACGTCGAGGCTCAGGTTAGGACGGTCGAAGGAGCCAACAAACGTAGCAGCGTCCTCGATATTGAGCTGCTTGAGGATGTCGCGCTTCGTTATCTTGTCGGCCGTGGCGGTGAGCGCCATAATGGGGACGCCAGGCAGCGCTTCGCGCAGCTGCCCCAGCTGCGTGTACTCGGGGCGGAAGTCGTGGCCCCAGTTGGAGATGCAATGGGCCTCGTCGATGGCGATGAGGGCGATTTTGGCTTGGCGCAGCAGCTGCAACGTGCCGCCCACGAGTCGCTCGGGCGAGATGTAGAGCAGCTTGAGGCGGCCTTCAAGGCAGCGGTCGATGATGTCGCGGTTGAGACGCTCGTCGTTGCTGCTATTGAGGGCCTCGGCCTCGATGCCGTTGGCTTGCAGCGCCCCCACTTGGTCCTTCATCAGCGAGATGAGCGGCGACACCACGATGGTGGTGCCTTCGAGCGCCAATGCGGGAATCTGATAGCATATCGACTTGCCGCCGCCCGTGGGCATCAGCACCAGCGCGTCGCCGCCGTCGATGGCGTGCCTGATAATCTCCTCCTGCATAGGCCGGAAAGTGTCGTAGCCGAAATACGATTTCAGCAGACGGTGTATCACGGTGTCCTCCATTCTGTGTGGCTAAGGGTTACTCTTCGTCGAGTGGGATTACTTTTACGGTGCCGAGCTTTTTGAGCTTTATGGTGGGGTTGCCTCGGTAATATACTTTTCCGGTGCCCACGCCTTTGACGTTGAGCGACTCGGCGGGGTTGCAGCCTATTGAGCCGGTGCCGGCGATGCGGCAGTAAACGGTCTCGGCAGCGAGGGCGTCGGCTTGTATCTCGCCGGTGCCGGTGAGCTTGTACTTGGCGTCGCGGCAGCGGCCGTCGACCACGATGACGCCTTGTCCGGTCACGATAGAGGCGTCGAGCACGTCGGCCTCAACGTTGTGCGCCACTATTCGGCCGTTGGCCATAGTGGTGAGTTTGAGCTCGTCGGTCTTGGCGAGCGATGCGATATATACGGAGAGGTTGCCGGAGTTGTCCACGCTATGGAGCTTCTCGCTGTAGATGTGGAGGGTGGGGAGCTTGGGGTTCTCCACCCATTCGGTGGCTACCTGTATGGTGAGTTTGCCTTTTTTGTTGTTGCTGAAGAGGATAGCACCTTGCATCGCCTTGGGGCAGGTGAAATGGGCGAGGCCTATGGAATCGGGGTTGTTGCTGTACACGACGTTGATGTCGTCGGTGATGCGCACGTCGGTAAAATCGCCCACGTTGATGGTGTAGGTGTTCAGGGCTTGCGCCGCGGCGGCTGCGGCCACGAGCAGGGCCAGACATAGGGTAAACGTAACTCGTTTCATACCTGAGGGGTTTGGAGTTGGGGTAATATGTCGGTTTCGATATGGTCGAGGATAGAGAGGAGGTCGGCGGCGCGGTCGGCGCGAAGCATCGCCACGCGGGTGTCGCGGAAGTTGGGGATTCCCTTGAGGAGCGGGGTGGCGGCGAGATGGCGGCGGGTGTGGAGAATGCCGCGATACTCGTCGATGTTGCTGATGTTCTCGGCTATCTGGCGGCGTAGCATCGCCATCTTTTGAGTGGGGGTGATGGCGGTGGTGACGCCGGCGAGGGCGGCTTTGACTTCGGCAAAAATCCAGGGGGCTCCTATCGAAGCGCGGCCTATCATAATGCCGTCCACACCATAGCGGTCGAAGGCTTCGATGGCTTGCGCGGGGGTGGTGATGTCGCCGTTGCCTATGATGGGAATGGTCATTCGGGGGTTGCGCTTCACTTCGCCTATGAGGGTCCAGTCGGCTTGGCCGGTGTACATCTGGCTTCGGGTGCGTCCGTGAATGGTGAGGGCGGCGATGCCGCAGTCTTGTAGCTGCTCGGCAATCTGCACTATGTCGCGGTGGTCGTGGTCCCAGCCGAGGCGTGTCTTTACGGTCACGGGAATGTTGACGGCCTTGACTACGGCGCTCACGATGCTGTACATCAGCGGGAGGTCGCGCAATAGGCCGGCGCCGGCGCCTTTGCCGGCCACCTTCTTCACGGGGCAGCCGCAGTTGATGTCGAGGAAGTCGGGGCGGGCCTCTTCGGCTATCTTGGCGGCCTCGACCATCGAGCTGACGTCGCGGCCGTAGATTTGGATTGCCGTGGGGCGCTCGCGCTCGTCGATGCGCAGCTTGCGCAGGGTGCTATTGACGTTGCGTATCAGGGCATCGGCCGAGACAAATTCGGTGTAGGTCACGTCGGCGCCTTGCTCTTTGCAAATAAGACGGAAAGAGGGGTCGGTCACGTCCTCCATCGGGGCGAGCATCACGGGCCGCGGGCCTAAGTCGAGGTTGCCTATCTTCATTGTGGTCGAAACATATTTTTACGACTACGAAGATAAGAATTTTTCGCCAATAATGTGACACCGCCGGGCAGATAATCGGCGAAAAGGGCACCGATGGCCGCGGCGGCAGCTGTGAAATTGGGTGAAAATGCGTAAATTTGCAACGTGGAAGGCACTCAAGCCCTACCACCCGACGCATAATCGAAATGTCACAACATAGGCCTAATATCATAAGCTTCTTGCTGATGCTACCGGTGGCGGTGATAGCCATCTTGGTGGTGATGTCGGCGCTCGGCATAAGACTGCGCGACGACGCGCCGCCGGCTCAGCGCCGGCCGGTCTATGAGCGTGCTGCGCGTGCCCCCGAGCCGCAAAGCGGGCGTGCCACTCCCTCGATAACGGTGCCTGAACTCTCCCACGATGCCGCCGGCAATGCCGACTATGCCGATGATGATTACGCCACCGGCTACGACGACGGCTACGAGCAGGGCGAGGAGGACGCCGCCTATGGCTCCTACGGCGATGGCTATGACGACAACCACGGCGGCGGCTCACACTATTCGTCGGGCTACGATGATGGCTATGAAGATGGCTTCAACGATTATTGACTCACGCAATCACTCTATGCGCAACGCTCTAAATAAGGATATACTACGGCTGGCGGTGCCGGCCATTTTCACCAATATCACGGTGCCGCTGCTCGGCTTGGTGGATTTCGCCATCTCGGGCCACCTCGGCTCGCTGACCTATATCGGGGCTATCTCGGTGGGTACGATGATGTTTAATCTGCTGTATTGGAACTTCGGCTTTCTGCGTATGGGCACGAGCGGGCTGACGGCCCAGGCCTATGGCGCCGGCGACGCGCGTCAGCAGTCGCTGACGCTCTACCGCGCCGTGGCGATAGCCGTGGCGCTTGGCCTGCTGCTCGTAGCGCTGCAGGTGCCGCTGCGCGAGCTGATGCTGTGGCTCCTGTCGCCCTCGGCCGCCGTGGCCGCCGTGGCGCGCAAGTATTTCTCAATATGTATATGGGGCGCACCGTTTTTCCTCACCACGATGGTGCTGAAAGGGTGGTTTCTCGGGATGCAAAATTCGCGCTTCCCTATGATAATCGCCATCGCTATCAATGTGATTAACATAGCGCTTAGCGCGTGGCTGGTGTTCGCGCTCGGGCTGAGCTTCTACGGCATCGCCATCGGCACTCTCGCAGCCGAGGTGTTGGGCTTCGCTCTGGCGATGACGCTGCTCAGGCGCCGCTACGCCGAGCTGGTGAGGCTGCGGGTAGAGTTCAGGCGTTTGTGGGACGGAGTGGGGCGCTTCTTCCGTGTCAATGCCGACATCTTCCTCAGGAGCTTCTTCCTGCTGTCGGTCAATTTCGCGTTCACTTCGATAGGCGCTCGCGCGGGCGATGAGGCTCTGGCGGTCAATTCGCTGATGATGCAGCTCTTCCTGTTCTACTCCTACTTTGTGGATGGCTTCGCCTATGCCGGCGAGGCGATAGTGGGCAAGCTGCAAGGAGCGCGGCAATATCGCGAGCGCGACCGCGCGGTGGTGTGGCTGCTGGTGTGGGGCTTCGCAATAGCGGTGCTCTTCACGCTCTCCTATTGGGTGGCTATCCATCCTATTGCGGCGTTGCTCACCGATAGCGAGGCGGTGATTGCGGGCGTGGCGGCCAATTATCTGTGGTGCGTGGCAGTGCCGCTGGTGGGCGTGTGGGCCTTCATAGGCGACGGTGTCTTCGTGGGGCTGACGGCCACGCGGGCTATGCTGCTGAGCACGCTCTCGGCCTCGGCGCTTTTCTTCGCCACCTATTTCGGCATCGGCGGCGACTTCGCCTATTGGCGCTTGTGGACGGCCTTCCTGTTGTTTCTGGCCTTGCGCGGCGTGGTGCTGTGGAGCATATATCTCAGCCGCTACGCCGTCAGGCGGCAGCGCGGCGCAGATAGATAGGGCGGTCAAGGTGCCAGCCGCGGGTGAAGTTGCGCACGAATATCTTGCCCAGCCCTGAGCCCGAGGCGAGCCGGCGCAAGCGGTCGATTATCTCGCTCAATGACCCGAAGCTGCTGTCGGTAAGGCTGGCCACGGTGGCGCCGTTGAGCGTCAAGGTGGCTAAAATGCGGTCGTCGCTGCTGATTGCAAATTGCTGTGTCATAGTCGTTACTCTTTAGTTTCCGAGAGCAAAGGTAGCGGGCTGATGTGCAGTAAAGTGGCACCTGTTCCTGAAAAGATGTTAAATATCGCACGTTTTATGGCTGCAGTTCACTATCGTCAATTACCCTTCCCTCCACAGTGACCACTATAGGTATCGGAGCCTTTGCCGCTTGCAATCTTTCAAGAATAGATATTCCGAATAGTGTAACTGAGATTGCTCAAGGCGCATTTATGATGAATAATAATCTGAAGTGGGTGCTCCTCGGCCGAGGATTGAAATCGATAGGTGATAACGCTTTTTACAAATTTTATCAAACTGGTGCCGGTGACCTGATACCGCCTGTAGAGCTTGTTATAAGCCATATCGACGATCCGATGGCTGTGACTGAAATTGTGGGAGATGACGACTATCTAAGCTCGACCATCCTCATCGTGCCCAACGGCACCGCCTCCAAGTACCGCGCCACTGAAGGCTGGAGCGGCTTCGGGGCCATTATAGAGGATTTGCTTGTGCCTGTGGCCAGCGATGGCGACCTCGACGGCAGCGGCAGCGTCGATGGCACAGATGTGTCGATTCTCCTCGAGAAAGTGCTCTCGGGCAATTGACGAAATCTTCGAAATCTATAGCGGGGCGGGCCATCACAGCCGGCCCCGCTGCCGTTACACCCGTAGCGCCGCGCGCCCCAGAATCTCTACGGACTTACAGGACTAACGGACTTGGCTGGCGGCAGCAATCGCTGAAGGCGAGCAGCTCAGTAACCCCGTCGGCCACAGCGCACAGCGTGCGCCACAAGCCGGCGGGGACAGAGCGCGCTCGCATCAGTGTCGCCCGACATTGACCTCCACAGCGACAGTGCCAACCCCGTGCAAGCCTACCGCGCAGCGGTTGCATTGACCGTAACCCCACGTTGCCTACCGCGCAGCGGTTGCCTACGTGGGGCCAAGGCTAACGCCCACTAAACAGCTACCTCGCAGAGGTTGCACCCCGCCCGCCGTGGTTGAGGCGCCACCGGAGGCTCAACCCCCGGGGTGCGCACCCTCTATGTGACGAGCCCCTTGCGGTTTCGAACCACGGGGCAAGACGTGTCAGCGCAGCCGCGCGG
>CAMHGU010000118.1 GCA_946184715.1 uncultured bacterium
GACCAGTCCGGTCTTGGACGGGCTCGCGCGCTTTACCTTTGCATTAACCGACTTTTTGGCGTAACTTTACAGCCCCAAATGTAATGTAATGGATAAGCAACGATTGATGAAAGCGGCAATGCCCGCTCTTGGTGTGATAATCCTGGCCATCGTGGCCTGGCTATTCTTCTTCCCCGACGACTTCCAAGGCAACGTGCTGCAGCAGCACGACGTGATGCAAGGCATCGCCAACGGCCAAGAGGCCAAGGCCTACTACGAAGCCACGGGCCACAAGGCGCTCTGGACCGACGCCCTCTTCGGCGGTATGCCCACCTTCCAAATATCGCCCTCCTACGCCAGCACCCGATGGGTGGAGTGGCTCCAGAAGGTGTATATGCTCGGATTCCCCGCGCCCGTCAATCTGCTGTTCATTATGATGGTGGGCTTCTTCATCCTGCTGCTGACGCTGCGCCTGCGGTGGCACTACGCCCTGCTCGGCGCCATAGCGTGGGGCTTCTCCACCTATTTCATCATCCTCATCGGGGCTGGCCACATCTGGAAATACCTCGCGCTGGCCTACGTGCCGCCCACGATAGCCGGCCTTGTGCTCGCCTATCGCGGCCGCTATCTGGCCGGCGGCGCCCTCACGGCGCTCTTCGCCACGCTGCAGATAGCCTCCAACCACGTGCAGATGAGCTACTACTTCCTTTTCGTGATGGTAGCTCTGGCCATCGGCTACCTCGCCAGGGCCATACGTGAGAAGCACCTGGGCCGCTGGGGCATCGCCACCGGCACCCTCCTGGCCGCCGGCGCCATTGCCGTAGCCGCCAATGCCCCCAACCTCTACAACAGCTACGTCTACGCCCAAGAGACGATGCGCGGCGGGCACTCCGAGCTTAAGCAGGCCGACACCGATGCCAACGCCTCGCAAGGCGGCCTCGACCGCGACTACATCACCGCCTGGAGCTACGGCATCGACGAGACGATGACGCTCCTCGTGCCCAACACCGTAGGCGGCGCGTCGATAAAGCCCGAAAAAGGCGAGAACAAGCCCCTGCTCCTGAGCGACACCCGCACCGCCGAGCAACTCGCCGACAAAGGCGAAATCTCGGCCACCGACTTCAGCAACCTCGGTGTCTTCTACCAGTACTTCGGCGACCAGCCTATGACCAACGGCCCGGTGTATGTGGGCGCGCTCATCTTCGTGCTCTTCATCTTCGGGTGCATCGTGGTGAAGGGACCGGAGAAGTGGGCTCTCGTGGCGGTCACGGTATTCACCGTGATGCTTGCCTGGGGCCACAACTTCGCGTGGCTCACCAACCTGATGATCGACCACTTCCCGATGTACAACAAATTCCGCACTCCGGCGAGCATCCTCGTGGTGGCGGAGTTTACGATGCCGCTGCTGGCCGTGCTCGGCCTCTACCGCCTGCTGAGCGACCCCGACGGCTTCCGCACCTACCGCCGGCCGCTGCTCTGGAGCTTCGGCATCGGCCTCGCCCTATGCCTCATTATGCTCGCGTGGCCAAGCCTCATCATCGGCAATGCCTTCTCGGCTATGGAGGAGGAAGGCTACCTCGCCCAGGGTATGGCGCAGCAGTACCCCACCCTCTTCGCTGCCGTGGAGAACGTGCGCTACGGAATGGTGCGCACCGACGCCCTGCGTAGCCTCATCGTGCTCCTCGCCTCGGCCGGCGTGATGATCCTCGCCGCCCGCCGCGCCCTCTCCACCGGCGTGGCTCTCGGTGCCCTCATCGTTATCGTAGGCGCCGACCTCTTCCTGGTCAACAAACGCTACATCGACCACGACTCTTTTATGCCGAAAACCTCCGATGAAATCGTGATAAATCCGCGACCCGTCGATACCCAAATCCTCGCCGACACCACCTCCAATTACCGCGTGCTCGACGTGCAGCACTTCAGCGAGGCCGCCCCGTCCTATTTCCACCGCACAGTGGGCGGATACCACGCCGCCAAGCTCGCCCGCTATCAGGACATCATCGACCGCTACTTCACCAACGGCATCAACGAGAACGTCATCAATATGCTCAACACCCGCTGGTTTATCTACGACGACAACACCGCCGTGCAGAACCCCATGGCCCTCGGCAACGCCTGGATTGTGGACTCGCTTACCCTCGTCGACACCCCGCAGCAAGAGATTGACTTCCTCGCCGATTTCAACCCCGCCACCTCGGCCGTGGCCGACCGCAAATTTGCCGATGCCATCGGCCAAAATCTGCAACCCAAGCAGCCCGGCGACACCATCTACCTCACCTCCTACGCCCCCGACCGCCTCACCTTCCACGCCACCACTCGCGGCGATGTCCTCGCCGTATTCAGCGAGATCTACTTCCCCTGGGGCTGGAACGTCACCATCGACGGCAAGGAGGCCCCGCTCGCCCGCGCCGACTACATACTGCGCGCCCTGCGCGTCCCCGCCGGCAGCCACACCATCGCAATGGAGTTCGCCCCGCGCTCAGTGGCCGTCACCGAGACCGTGGCCAAAGCAGCTATCATCGTGATGTACATCATCATCGCAGCCGCCATCGCCGTGGCTATCCTCCGCCGCAAGCGCCCGCAAGAGCCCTCCACGGCTACGGAATAAAGAAATCGATGCAATCCTTTTGTCGTGTGAAAATTCTGTACTATTTTTGTACAAAATAATTACAAAACCTCCCGCAAGATGAACTCTATAGAACTCACTACTACCGAATTCCGCCAGAATCAAAAGAAGTTTCTCGATCTCGCGGCCGCCGGGGCATCGCTGCTAATATGCCGCGGAAAAGAGCTTTTCGTCTTGAATCGAGTAAGCAACCGCCACCGCCTTGATGATGCGACATTAGCGCAAATCGACCAAGCGCGGCAAGAGATTAATAACGGCGACTGTGTAAGAGTTGACAATCCCGAGCAGCTTCATCAATTCCTAAATTCGCTTTAAGATGTACGCCCTTTTGTTCTCCAAGGTTGCCATCAAGCAACTGAAGGAACAGAAACATAGCCAGCCTCACAACTACAAGAAGATTCAGAAGTTGCTCACCGAGCTACAAGAGCACCCTCGCAGCGGCACTGGCCACCCCGAGCCGCTTTTAGGAGGGAACGACGAGCTTTACTCAAGGCGAATAAACAAAAAGGACAGGCTGATTTACGAGATTCACGATGGCGTGTGTATGGTACTCATACTCACTGCCGAAGGGCATTACTCCGATAAATAATCCTCGAAGCCGCAAGCGCCGCGCTGTTGCCAATTAGTGAATTATTGCGTAACTTTGCAGCCGAACTAAGCATCAACGATGGCATTACTCAATCTGCTATTTGACTTAGGTGGTGTCATAAGCGACATCGAAAGGGCACGGTGCGTGGCAGCCTACACCGAGCTGGGTATGACCGTTGCCGACGAGCTCCTCGGCGAATATGTGCAAGCCGGGCCGTTTCTCCAAGTGGAGGACGGCTCGATGACCGTACCCCAATTCCGCGCCGCCCTACGCCCCTACCTGCGCCCCGATGTCACCGACCGCCAAATCGACGACGCCTTCTGCGCTTTCATCATCGGCATTCCCCGCCACCGCCTTCGCGCCCTCGAGCAGCTCCACAAGCATTACCGCATCTATATGCTCTCCAACACCAACCCCATAATGTGGAACTCCGTGCACCGCGACAACTTCACCATCGACGGTCACGACCGCGACTACTACTTCGACGGCTGCGTCACATCCTTTGAGGCCGGCTGCGTCAAGCCCGACCCGCGCATTTTCCGCCTCGTCACCGAGCGCTTCGGCATCAAGCCCGAGGAGACCCTCTTCTTCGACGACGGACAAAGCAACATCGACGCCGCCGCCCGCCTCGGCTTCCAGACCCACCTCGTGACCCCCGGCACCGAATTTATCGACTACTTCAACCAGCTGCCCGCCGAGCAATGACCGCGATAGAGCATAGCCACGAGCCACGGATAGCCACCATCGGAATGATGGACGGTGTGCACCTCGGTCATCAGCACGTGCTCGCCCGCCTTGTCGCTCTGGCACAAGCCCGCGGCCTCCGGCCTATGGTCGTCACCTTCGACAACCTCCCGGCCAACGTGCTCCGCGGCACCAATATCCCGCTGCTGTCCACCCCCGAGCAGCGCAAAGCCCTCATAGCAAACCTTTTCGGCATCCACGACGTGATGATACAGCATTTCGACCGCGACTTCGCCCGCCTGACCGCTGATGAGTACCTCTCCGAGCTGCGTCGCCGATTCAACGTCCGAGCCCTGCTCGTGGGCTTCGACAACCGCCTCGGCAGCGACCGCCGCTCCCACGAGCAGCTGAAGCCCATCGCCGCCACGCTCGGAATAGAGATTATCGAGTGCGACCGCCTGGAGAACCCCCACCACGCTGAGGTGAAATCGACCGCCATTCGCGCCCTCATCGCCGAGGGCCGCGTCGAAGAGGCCAACGACCTGCTCGGCCATCCGTTCTCAATCCACGGCACTGTGGTAGAGGGGCAACAGATAGGACGCACCATCGGCTTCCCCACCGCCAACGTAGGCCTCCTCAGCCCCGAACTGATAGTGCCTTGCCGAGGCGTCTATGCCGTAAGCGTCGAGCTTGAAGACCTCGACCGGCGCCTATTCGGAATGTGCAACATCGGCACCCGCCCCACCATCACCGGCTGCGACGCCGCCCCCGTCACCATCGAGGTCAACATCTTCGACTTCGACCGCGACATCTACGGCCGCGCCATCACCGTCGATTTCCACCGCCGCCTGCGCGGCGAGCAACGATTCGCCGACATCGACAGCCTCAAAGCTCAGCTCGACCGCGACCGCGACCAAGCAACCCAATTTTTCAACCACCATATCGATAAGTTATGAAAATTGTAAACTTTGCTGAAGAGAATTCGCTCGTAGGGCAATTCCTCACCGAAATGCGCGATGTAAAGCGCCAGAACGACCCCCTGCGCTTCCGCCACAACCTCAAGCGCATAGGCCAGATTATGGCCTACGAAATCTCGAAACGGCTGCGCTACGCCGCCACGCCCGTCACCACGCCGCTGGCCGACACCACGTGCCCCACTATCGACGAGCACATCGTCCTGGCCACAATCCTGCGCGCCGGCCTGCCGTTCTACCAGGGCTTCCTCGACTACTTCGACAACGCCCAGAACGCCTTCGTATCGGCCTACCGCAAGATTGAGAGCAATGGTGAGCTTCGCATCCACGTGGAGTACATCGCCGCCCCGCCCATCGACGACAAGACCCTGATTCTCGTCGACCCGATGCTCGCCACCGGCTCCTCGATGGACCTCTGCCACCAGGCGCTCCTCACCAAGGGCACACCCTCCACGGTGCACCTCGCCTCGGTTATCGCCGTGCCTGAAGCCATCGCCAACCTCGAAAAGGCCTTCCCCGCCGACACCACCCTCTGGACAGCCGCCATCGATGAAGGTCTCAACGACGACCACTACATCGTGCCCGGTCTCGGCGACGCCGGCGACCTCGCCTTCGGTCCCAAAGACCCCAACGACAACGGCATCATAGGCCGCAACATCTCGAAGTAATTAACCACCAGGCTACTACGCCCGGCCAGGCTCGGCCCTCGCAGCCGTGCCTGTCGCCGCCGTTTTTCCTCCTCCACCCCTATGCGACCTTTCTTCCTCATCGGCTTTATGGGCTCCGGCAAGAGCACTATGGGCAGGCTCCTCTCGGCCTACTCGGGCCTCCAGCTTATCGATATGGACAAATTTATCGAGGCCCGATTCCACGCCACGGTCAAGGAGATCTTCGCGCAGCGCGGCGAGCAAGGCTTTCGCCTTATCGAGCGCGCGGTGCTTCACGAGATAGGCGAATTTTCCGACGTCGTCATCGCCACCGGCGGCGGCACCCCGCTCCAGCCCGGAAATATGGAGTATATGAACAGCGCCGGCACCACCATATTCCTCGACTCCTCTATCGACTCTATATATATGCGCCTCAGCCAGCCCAAGGCCCTCGCCAAGCGCCCGCTCCTCGCCGGCCTCTCGCCCGATGAGCTCCGCCGATTCATCACCGACACTCGCCAGGCACGCCTGCCATTCTACGAGAAAGCGCAGCTCCGCTTCGATTCCTCGCGCCTCGACTCCCCCGAGCAGCGCGAGCAAAGCTGCCAGCTGCTCGCCCGCCTGCTCGGCCTTGAGCGCCTTTCGTGACAAAAACACCCCACCCTCTTAAAAAAATATGGTAAAATGCCGCCCGACGCTTGGCGGTTTGCCAACTTTTTACTACCTTCGCTCCGTAATCAACACACCTCAACTCTATAGCTATGAACTCCAACAGCAACCCCTCCGCCCAAAGCTCCAACGCCTCGATGATAGAGCGCGTGAAGTACCTCATCGATGAGTCGGGCCTCACCCAAGGCCAATTTGCCAAGCGCATCGAGACCGACGCCAGCAACCTCTCCAAGCACCTCACCGGGCGCTTGCCCATCAGCGATGCCCTCATCAACCGCATAGCCATCAACCTCGGAGTGTCACGCTCCTGGCTCAAAGACGGCATCGACCTCCCCTACGCCAAGCCCACCGTGGTGCAGCCCGAAATCACCATCGACGACAACGCCATCCGCCCCACCGCCCACGGCACCCCCGTTTACGACATCGACGTCACTGCCGGACCCCTGACCCGCTCCGTAATGTTTGCCGACGAGCACATCATTGGCCGCATCGATATGCCCTCAATCCCCGCCGATTGCCAAATCGTCAGCGTATCGGGCGACTCGATGGACCCCGTAATCCACAACGGCGACCTGATTGCCGTACGCGGCCTGTCGAATATGAAAAACCTCTTCTGGGGCCAAATCTATATGCTCCTGCTCCCCGACTACCGCCTCGTGAAGTACGTACGCCGCCACCCCGACCCCGCTATGCTAATCCTCCACAGCGAGAACCCCAACTACGACGATATGGAAGTGGACCGCACCGACGTCCTCGACATTATGCTCGTCCACAACATCATCCACATCGCCAACCG
>CAMHGU010000119.1 GCA_946184715.1 uncultured bacterium
CTCGAAAGTGTCTCGGTATTTCACGAAAATTTGATGAGTTTCCCAGTCTGCTCCGATGTGGCATTATTTCAATCGTCAGGGCCGTTGATTGTCGGCCGTGCGCCTCCGCTGAGGCTTTTATCTATTGCAAATATACTACAATGGGGCCATATATGCAACTTTCGACGATGTGTTTTATAGCAGGTGTAGCTGTGCCAAGGGGCTAACTTGCTGAAAAAGAAAGCCCTTACGCCTGCGGTGGCATAAGGGATTTTTCTTTCTGCTCGCGTTGAGCAGTCTCAAAAGCTGCGTTAAGGCTCGCGGCTTAGGCGTTTTTCACCTTATCGACGATGGCCTTGAAGGCTGCGGGGTTGTTCACGGCGAGGTCGGCGAGCACCTTGCGGTTGATCTCGATGCCGGCTTTGTGGATCAAGCCCATAAGCTTTGAGTAGGAGAGGTCTTCGAGGCGGGCAGCGGCGTTGATACGCTGGATCCAGAGGGCGCGGAAGTTGCGCTTCTTGTTCTTGCGGTCGCGGTAGGCGTAGGTAAGACCCTTCTCCCAGGTGTTCTTTGCTACGGTCCATACGTTGCGGCGGCAACCGAAGTAACCTCGTGTTTGGTTCAGAACTTTTTTACGACGTGCGCGCGAAGCGACGTGATTTACTGATCTTGGCATTTTGTCAGAATTTTTTGGATGTCAGCGGCTTGCTTTCGACAGCACTTTGGAGCTGCGCATCCGGTTAATAAAAAAGTGATTAAATCGCGAAATGAAAAACGGAAAAAATGGCGCGTTTTACTTCAGAGCCAGGAGCTTGCGTACGTTTTGAAGGTCAGCCTTCTCAAGCACGGTGAAGTGGCCGAGATTACGTTTCTGCTTCTTAGTCTTCTTCGTCAGAATGTGACTCTTGTAAGCATGTTTTCTCTTGATTTTTCCTGATCCGGTAAGGGCGAACCTCTTTTTGGCACCGGGATTAGTCTTAACTTTTGGCATTTTTTTAGTTTTTATTTATTGATTTATCTGAAAGGGGCGGCTCCGGGGTGGGGACATCGCGTGAACTCACCGCGAGCTGCCGTTGTCTTATTTCTTTTTAGGAGAGATCATGATGATCATTCGCTTGCCTTCGAGCTGTGGCATCTGGTCCACTTTGCCGTACTCTTCGAGGTCGTTGGCGAAACGTAGCAGGAGCACCTCGCCTTGCTCTTTGAAGAGGATAGAGCGGCCTTTGAAGAATACGTAGGCCTTGACCTTTGCGCCTTCTTGGAGGAATCCGATGGCGTGCTTGAGCTTGAAGTTGTAGTCGTGGTCGTCGGTCTGCGGGCCGAAGCGTATCTCTTTGACTACCACCTTCACTGATTTGGCCTTCTGCTCTTTGGCTTTCTTGCGAAGCTGGTATTGGAACTTTTGGTAGTCGATGACCTTGCACACCGGCGGGTCGGCCTGGGGAGAGATTTCCACGAGGTCGAGCTCTTGCTCTTCAGCTATGGCGCGGGCTTTCTCGATGGGGTAGATACCTTGCTCCACGTTGTCGCCTACGAGCCGTACCTCACGGGCGCGGATGCGCTCGTTGATGGCATGCTGGGGTTCGTTCTTCTTGTCCTTGCGCCCTAATCGGTTGATGGGACGGCTGGGGACACTTCCAAAGGGCTTTTTCTCCATTAATTACGGTTAAAAGTTAGTCATCTCCTCGATCATTCGAGAAAAATCTTCGGCAAAGGTAGTAATTTTTACTGAACCTTTATCACCTTCGCCCTGTTTTCTTACAGAAATTTCTTCTTCTTGCATTTCGCGCTCGCCCACGATGAGGAGGTAGGGGATACGCTTGAGCTCGTTGTCGCGTATCTTCTTGCCAATCTTTTCGTTGCGGTCGTCGACGATGCATCGAATGTCGGCCTCGGCGAGGCGGGTGGCTACCGTGCGGGCGTAGTCGTTGTACTTCTCGCTGATGGGGAGCACTACGCACTGCTCGGGGGTGAGCCAGAGCGGGAGCTTGCCGGCGGTGTGCTCGAGGAGCACGGCCACGAAGCGTTCCATAGAGCCGAAGGGGGCGCGGTGTATCATTACCGGGGTGTGCTTCTGGTTGTCGGCGCCGGTGTATTCGAGGCCGAAGCGTATGGGCAGGTTGTAGTCGACCTGGATGGTGCCGAGCTGCCAGCGGCGGCCTATGGCGTCCTTGACCATAAAGTCGAGCTTAGGCCCGTAGAATGCGGCTTCGCCTTCCACCTCTTTGGCTTTGAGGCCCTTTTCGGCGCAGGCTTCGATGATGGCTCGCTGGGCTTTCTCCCAGTTCTCATCGGTGCCCACGTATTTCTCTTTCTTCTTGGGGTCGCGGAGCGAGATTTGGGCTTCGAAGTTGTCGAATTTCAGGGCTTTGAAGATGTAGAAAATGATGTCCATCACCTTTAGGAACTCGCCCTTGAGCTGATCAGGGGTGCAGAAGATGTGGGCATCGTCCTGCGTAAAGCCGCGCACGCGCGTGAGGCCGTGGAGCTCGCCGCTCTGCTCGTAGCGGTACACGGTGCCGAACTCGGCCAGACGGAGCGGCAGGTCGCGATAGGAGCGGGGGAACACCTTGTATATCTCGCAGTGGTGGGGGCAGTTCATAGGCTTGAGCAGGTACTCTTCGCCCTCTTCGGGGGTGTGGATGGGCTGGAAGGAGTCCTTTCCATACTTGGCGTAGTGGCCGGAGGTGACGTAGAGCATCTTGTTGCCGATGTGGGGGGTGATTACCTGGAGGTAGCCGTAGCGGCGCTGTATCTTGCGGAGGAACTGCTCGAGGCGGTCGCGCAGGGCGGCGCCTTTGGGAAGCCAGAGCGGGAGGCCGGGGCCCACGTTCTGCGAGAAGGCGAAGAGCTCCATCTCCTTGCCTATCTTGCGGTGGTCGCGCTTCTTGGCCTCTTCGAGCATCACGAGATACTCGTCGAGCATCTTCTTCTTGGGGAACGACACGCCATATACGCGCACGAGCTGCTCGCGCGATTCGTCGCCGCGCCAGTAGGCCCCGGCGAGCGAGAGAATCTTCACGGCCTTGATGGGCGCGATGGAGGGCAGGTGCGGGCCGCGGCAGAGGTCGGTGAAGCTGCCTTGGGTATATACTGAGATGGTGCCGTCGGCCAGGTCGTTGATGTGCTCGCACTTGTAGGTCTCGTTGCGTTCGCCGAAGAACTTCAGGGCGTCGGCCTTGCTGATGTCGTGGCGGGTGACCTCTTGCTTCTGCTGAGCGAGCTCGAGCATCTTCTTTTCGATTGCGGGGAAATCGGCATCGGTGATTTTGTGCTCGCCGGGGTCGATGTCGTAGTAGAAGCCGTTTTCGAGGGCGGGGCCGTAGCCGAATTTCACGCCCGGATACAGCTCTTGGAGAGCTTCGGCCAGGAGGTGGGCCGAGGTGTGCCAGAAGGCGTGCTTGCCCTCTTCGTCGTCCCACTTGAAGAGGCGAATGGCGGCATCCTCATTGATGGGGCGGGTGAGGTCCCAATCCTGGTCGTTGACTTTAGCTACGAGCACATCGCGTGCGAGCTGAGAGCTGAGGCTCTCGGCAATCTGGAGGGGGGTAGTGCCCGCTTCGTATTGGCGCACGCCCCCGTCGGGGAAAGTAATGTTAATCATAATACTATAGTAAATATCTTTACGTCGTGCCCTACGAGCGGCACGCTCTATCCAACCTGCAAAGTTACAACATTCCCTTCAATCACGCAATAGTGGCTATAGATACTATAGAAACTATAGGGGCAAAGGAAAGCGAGCGGGCGGAGCCTTGAGGGCCCGCCCGCGCTATGGTTGCCTGGATGGTAGAGGCCGAGGGTCACTCGCCGGCGAGTACCATCTCGAGGAGGATTGCCACGTCGGAGCTATCGAGGGCGCCATCTTCGTTGATGTCGGCGGCAATAGGCACCACACCACCGGCGAGTACCATCTCGAGGAGTATCGACACGTCGGAGGAATCGACGGAGTTGTCGCCATTGAGGTCGCCGGTCACTTCGTTGAGGTCGCCGATGATGCATGAGAACTCCCTCCACACCGGGGCGGTACTATAGTCGGCGGTATAAACGGGCAGGACGTGGAGCCGGCACGTGGCGCGCGACACGCCGTTGAACACGTTGACGGCCTTGAGCGTGACGGCCGAAGGATCGGGGTAAGCCTTGATGAGCGCGAGCGCCGTGCATCCGCTGAATGCCTGCTCGCCAATCTCGGCCACGGAGCGCCCTATGCCGGCGCTCGTAAGCCCCGTAAGCCCGTAGCACAGGAAGCGTGGTATTCGCTCCACTTGGTGGCCGAAATCGATGGAGGTCAAGCCGTTAAGGCCGCTCAAAGGGCTGTAGCTCTGCACAGGCGGCGTGACGTCGGGGCAGGTGCGGGCGTTCCATTTCACAGTCGTCAAGCCTGCACAGCCGGTGAAGGCGTTGCGGCCCACCGCGGTCACTGATTCGGGAATGACGATGCTCTGCAATCCGCTGCAGTCGCGGAAGGCGTGGGCGCCTATCGTGGCGATAGTAGCCGGAAGAGTGACGCCCGTGATGTCGCCACCGCTGAAGGCGTAGTCGGCAATTTCGGTCACGCCCTCGGGAATGGCGAGGTTGGCCACCTTTGTGCCGTTGAGGTAAAGGCTGTGGGCCAATGTGAGAGGGTTGGAATCGCCACCCCTGAAGGCGATGCGGCACCAGGCGGCGAGGTCGGTGATTCTCGCGGAGGTGAGAGCGGAGCAGCCGGAGAACGCGTTGCCGCCTATTGAGGTTACCTTAGCGGGAATGTTGATGCTCCGGAGCGCAGCGCAGCCGTAGAAGGCGAAGGAGCCGATTGTGGTTACCGAAGCGGGGAGGTCAATGCTCGCCAAGTGATTGAGATTGTAGCACATCTCGGCAGGTATAGTCTTCACCTGGTTGCCGAGGGTAAATGAGGTGATGGAGGAAAGCGCGCGGAACGGCGCTGAAGCGCAATCGATGGCGTTCCATTTCACGGTGGCCAGTGCGGAGCAGCCCGTGAAGGCGTAGCTGCCCACCTCGGTGATGCCGGTGCCGAGCGTGACGGTGGCCAGGCCGCTCAGTCCGTTGCACAGATAGGCCGGAATGTGATTTACAGTGTTGCCGAAGGTGAAGGCGGTGATGCTTGATAGGCCTTTAAACGGGGGAGCCGACGCGACGATGCCGCAGGAGGCAGCGTTCCAGGCTACGCTCGTCAGCCCCGTGCAGCCCTCAAAGACCGAGCTGCCCATCGTGGTCATCGCCGCCGGGACGGTGACGCTCTTAAGCCCGGTGCAATTCTGGAATCCGCACATGTCGATGGTGGTGAGCGTGGCGGGGAGGGCGATGCTCGTCAGCCCCGAGCACCGGGCGAAGGCGTAACTGCCTATGGTGGTTAAGGCGGTGGATAGCGTTACGGTCGTCAGCTTCGTGCAGCCCGTGAAGGCGTAGCTGCCTATGGAAGTGACGCTATTAGGGATTGTCACGGCCGTGAGGCCTGTCAGACCATTGCACAGATAGGCCGGAATGTGCTTTACGGTATTGCCGAAGGTAAAGGTGGTGATGCCCGAAAGGAGCTCAAACGGGCCTCTGCCCGAGGCATCGGCACAATTTGTGGCGTTCCACGCTACGCTTTTGAGCCCTGTACACTCGGTAAAGGCCGAGGTGCCTATCGAAGCCACCGACGCGGGAATAGTGACGCCGGTCAAGGCGGTGCAGCCTTGAAACGCCAATGCCTCTATCGATGTCGTCGTGGAGGGAATCGCGGCGCTTGTCAGCCCCGTGCAATGGTAGAAGGCAGCGTAGCCTATCGTCTTTAGGCCTGAGGGCATCACGGCGCTCGTAATCCCCGTGGCTTCGTAGCACAGGAAGTCGGGGATGCGCGTCACAGAGGAGCCGAAAGTAATCTTCACATTGCCTGAACCTTGGAGCGCGAAGAGCGGCGACAGCCGGTTGCTGCTCACATCGGGGTAGCTTTTCGCGTTCCAGTTGATTGCCGTCAGCGCGTCGCAGCCTAAGAACTCCTGCGAGCCCATCTGTGTCACGCCGGTGCCTATGGTAGCTGTCTTCAGCCCTTTGCAGGCAAGGAAAGCGCCTGAGCCTATCTTGGTCACCGCGTTGGGGACGACGATGCTCGTCAGCGCGTAGCAGCCCGCGAAAGCGCGGCTGCCTATCTCGGTCAGTGAAGCGGGGAGAGTGATGCTTGTCACCTTGCTCAAGCCGTCGCAGAGCATCTCGGGGATTTTAGTCACCTGCGAGCCGAAGGCAAAGGAGGTGATGCTCGAGGCGGTGGTGCCGTCGAATATGCCGCCCGAAATCGACGCGTTGCCCGCGCAGCTGATAGCGTTCCACGTCACCTTGCTCAATGCGGCGCAGTCGGAGAAGGCTTGTTTGTTTATCGTCGTAAGAGTGGTGGGGATGACGATGCTCGCGAGGCTGGTGCATTGGTAGAAAGCGAACTCGTCGATTAGCGTAAGTCCGGCGTTGAGCGTAGCGCTTTTGAGCGCGCCGCACCCCCAGAAAGCCCCACGTCCTATCTCGGTTACAGCTGCCGGAACGGTGACGGCAGTCAGCCCCGTGCAGCGGAGAAACGCCTGCATGCCGATGCTCTTGAGCGAGGCGGGGAGGGTCACTCCGGTGATGGCCGCACACTCGGCGAAGGCGTTGGCGCCTATGGCGGTCACGGCGTAGGTGGTGCCGCCGTTGGCTACATTAGCGGGTATGGCTACGGTGCCGCTCAGACTCGTGTAGCTCGGCATGGGGCTATTTTCGTAGGTGACGGTGACGGTCTTCCCGTCGCTGTTCTTGTTGTAGCACAATTTGCCCACTTTGAAGTCGTAGGCCGCGCTGCTTGCTACGGCGCCGAGAAGGATTAGTGATAGAAGCAATCTGCGTAACATAATAATAACGATTCAGGTTGAGGTTAAAAGGGTGAAAATTAGGCCCGAAGGCTTTTCTTCATCGCAAATGTAGCGATAATAATCGGCACGGGCAAGTCTTTGCGCTTAAAAAGCCGC
>CAMHGU010000120.1 GCA_946184715.1 uncultured bacterium
GAGGGACGCAAGGAGCAATCCGAGTGTCCCTCCCGTTTTTTTATGCCCGCCCGCCTGAGGAGCACGCCGCTGCGCGGCTGAGGAACACGCTCGCCGGCGCTCGCTGAGGAGCACGCCGCTGCGCGGCTGAGGAGGACGCTCGCTGGGGGCTTGCTGAGGAGCACGCCGCTGCGCGGCTGAGGAGGACGCTCGCTGGCGCTCGCTGAGGAGCACGCCGCTTCGCGGCTGATGAGGACGCTCGCTGGCGCGGCTGAGGAACACGCCGCTTCGCGGCTGAGGAACACGCTCGCTGGCGCTCGCTGAGGAGGACGCCGCTGCGCGGCTGAATACACGCCAGCTGGCGCCGCCTGAGGAGGACGATGGGTGAAGAAAGGCGGGGCGCTCACCATCAAGCGTCCCGCCTTTTGTGCTATTGTAGAGGGAGGTTTATTCCATACCGGATGTGGCTACGTCGGGGGCGATTTTCTTGACGAGGCCTTGGAGGACTTTGCCGGGGCCAAGCTCAACTACCTCGGTGAGGCCGTCGGCCACCATATTCTGGATAGTCTGAGTCCAGCGCACGGGTGCTGTGAGCTGAGCGATGAGGTTGGCCTTAATCTCAGCGGGGTCGGTGTGGGGCAGCGCATCGACGTTTTGATATACGGGGCAGATGGGTGCGGCGAATTGAGCGTCGTTGATAGCTTTGGCGAGTTCTTCGCGAGCAGGCTCCATCAGCGGTGAGTGGAAAGCGCCGCCCACCTTGAGCTTGAGGGCACGCTTGGCACCTGCGGCAAGCATCTTTTCGCAAGCTGCGTCGATGCCGCTGAGTGTGCCGGAGATTACCACCTGGCCAGGGCAGTTGTAGTTGGCCGGGGCTACGATGTCGTCGATAGTGTCGCAGATTTGTTCCACGGTCTCGTTGGGGAGAGCGAGGACGGCCGCCATAGTGGAGGGGTTGGCCTCGCAGGCTTTCTGCATGGCGCGGGCGCGGATGGCCACGAGGTTGAGGGCTTGCTCAAAGGAGAGCGCGCCGGCAGCGGCAAGGGCCGAGAATTCGCCGAGCGAGTGGCCTGCGGTCATATCCGGGCGGAACTCTTGGCCGAGTGTCTTGGCCAGGATTACTGAGTGAAGGAAGATGGCCGGCTGGGTCACCTTAGTCTGGCGAAGGTCTTCTTCGGTGCCTTCAAACATTAAATCGGTGATGCGGAAACCGAGCACGTCGTTGGCGGTTTCGAAAAGGTCGTGAGCGAGCTGGCTATTGTCGTAGAGCTGCTTGCCCATTCCCACGAATTGTGCCCCTTGACCGGGGAATACGAATGCTTTCATAAGCTATGATTTTTCGATGTAGATTATATCGTTGGTTTTAGCGCTGCAAAGTTAGTGACAATTTCAGGGTTATCACAATATAATTACGGAAATTTTTCAGTAATAGTGTGTGGCGAGGTAAAAAAGGAGCGCAAAGGCGGGCTTGGCGTTTGGAAAATGACCGATAAAGTGTAACTTTGCAGAAAGAAACCGATGAAGCCATGGACTTAGCCGCTCTTAACAAGAAGATATGGATCTCGAGCAAGGACTATATGATGATAGTCCTGGGGCTGGCGTTGTATTCGTTTGGCTTCACGGCCTTCATTCTGCCGCAGAAGGTGGTGATGGGAGGCGTAGCGGGCTTGTCGTCGCTGATCTTTTTCGCGACCGAGAAGATGGGCTACGGTGTGCCGATTGCCGTGAGCACGCTTGCCATCAACGGGTTCCTGCTGCTGCTGTCGTTCAGGCTTGTGGGCGCGAAATTTGTGTTGCGCACGATTTTCGGTGTGACAGTGCTGTCGGCCTTGCTGGGTGTGATGCAGCCGATGTTTTCGGAGCCGATAGTTCACACTGAGCCGTTTATGAGTGTGCTCATAGGCGGCGGGCTGTGTGGGCTTGGCGTGGGCGTGGCGTTCACCCACAATGGTAGCACCGGCGGCACTGATATTATCGCCGCGATGGTGTCGAAATATACCAACGTGACCGTTGGGCGCACCATTCTCTATGTCGATTTCGTGATTATATCGTCGTCGTATCTGCTATTCCACAGCTTGGATAAGATAGTGTACGGCCTTGTGGTGCTGTTTGTTATCTCGTATGTGACCGATATGGTTATCAACACCAACAGGCAGGCCGTTCAGTTCACGATATTCTCGAAGAAGTGGGCCGAGATAGCCGATGCTATCAACAACGACGCGCATCGCGGTTGCACGGTGCTTCACGGCACCGGGTGGTTCTCGAAGAACGACGTGAAGGTGCTGCTGGTGATGTGCCGCAAGATAGAGCAGATTACGATATTCCGCATCATTAAGTCAATCGATGCCGACGCGTTTATCACGCAGACCAACGTCAACGGCGTGTACGGTAAGGGGTTCGATGAGATGAAGGTGAAAATACGAAGCACTTACCACCCGCAGCCTGATGCCGAAGGCAGCAACCTTGACGGGCTGACAACCGAACATCAACCGAAACAAACATAAAACAAAGATACTATGAGATTAGAAGGACGCAGAACAAGCGACAACGTAGAGGATCGCCGCGGGATGAGCGGCGGCGCCAAGCTGGGAATCGGCGGCGGCATTATGGGCGTAATCATCGCGGTGGTGATGACGCTGATGGGCGGCGGCGGCACCGGCGATGTGCTCAACCAAGTGATAAACCAGATGACAGTGCAGGAGCAGCCCGGCGGCGGGCAGACCTCGTTCACTCCTGAGGAGCAAGAGCTTGCCGAATTTTCGAAAGTGATACTTGCCGGCACCGAGGACGTGTGGAGCGAGATATTCAGGCAGAATGGCCTCGGCGAATATCGCAACCCTACGATGGTACTCTACACCAATAGCACCTCTACGGCGTGCGGCACCGGCCAGGCCGCTATGGGCCCGTTCTACTGCTCGGGCGATGAGAAGCTCTATATCGACCTGTCGTTCTTCCTGAATATGAAGCGCCAGCTCGGTGCCGATGGCGACTTCGCCTACGCCTATGTGATAGCCCACGAGGTGGGGCACCACGTAGAGAACCTGCTCGGCACGCTCGGGCAGGCACATCAGAAGATGTCGCAGCTCAACGATGCCGATGCCAACCGCATCAGTGTGCGCTTGGAGCTGCTCGCCGACTTCTATGCCGGAGTGTGGGCTCACCACGACAATGCCAAATACGGGTCGCTCGAGGACGGCGACTTGGAAGAGGCTATCCGCTGCGCGCAAGTGATAGGCGACGACTATCTGCAGAAGAAGGGCCAAGGCTATGCCGTGCCTGAGAGCTTCACCCACGGTACCTCGGCCCAGCGTATGAAATGGCTCAAGCTCGGCCTTCAGACCGGCGACATACGCCGCGGCACCACCTTCCAATTGCCAGATTCGCAATTATAAGCAGACTAAACCCCATAATACAAATAAACGATACAGAAATGGAAAAGAAATGGATTTGTACAGTGTGCGGTTACGTGGCTGAAGGGCCGGAACCGCCCGAGCGCTGCCCGCAATGCAAAGTGCCGGCAAGCAAGTTTAAAGAGTATGTAGAGGACAGCGAGGAGCTGCAGTTTGTGACTGAGCACGTGATAGGCATCGCTGCCGATACCGACGACAAGATGAAGGAAGACCTTCGCAACGAGTTCTACGGCGAGTGCTCCGAGGTGGGTATGTATCTGGCAATGTCGCGCCAGGCCGACCGCGAGGGCTATCCCGAGATTGCCGAGGCGTTCAAGCGCTACGCCTTCGAGGAGGCCGAGCACGCCTCAAAATTCTGCGAGTTGCTCGGTGAGAACGTGTGGGATACGAAGACCAACCTCGAGAAGCGTATGGCCGCTGAGGCCGGAGCCAATGCCGGCAAGATGGCAATCGCCAAGCGCGCCAAGCAGCTCGACCTCGATGCTATCCATGACACCGTTCACGAGATGGCCAAGGATGAGGCCCGCCACGGGCAGGGCTTCCAGGGCCTCTATCGCCGCTACTTCAAGAAGTAAGAGCGTGCCGCATAGGGCTTATCGCCTGAGCGCCAATTATACGAGAACCCGCTGAACCGAAGTTCGGCGGGCTCTCTCTTTATCGGGATTTGTACCGACCGGCTTATCCGGTGAATTTACCCACCATGTCGATCGCTTTTTGTGCTTTGTCGAGGGCCTTTTGGCCTTTGGGAAGGTGGAAATTGGCAACGTTGGCTTCGAGGAACCGGTGGAGATAGTCGAAGAAGTTCTCATCTTCAGAGTAGGCGCCGAGAAGGGTGCCGCAGCCGAGGATGTATATTTTCTCGCCATTGTGGATGAAGCGCCACCAGCGGTTGCCGTCCTTGTTGCTCCACACCACTTCGAGGTCGCTCAGAGGGCAAGAGAGCTGCTCACCGGTGCGGGTGGTGATGGAGAAGATGCCGTCGGCCACGTCGATGGTCTGCGGGCGATAGCGCTTGAGGCGCAGGGAACCGTCGCCGAAGTCGTACCACTTGATAGGCCTGGCCACGAGGTGCATACGGAATGAGTTGTGGCGATAGGCCGGGACGGGGTCGGTGTCGAGGGCATTACCTGTGGAGAATGTGCGGTCGCAGTGGCGGCACTTGAGAGCGTCGGGCTGAATCATCTGCCCGCAGTGGGGGCAGGGGATGGGGCCTTCGGGCATCGCCGGCTCGACGATGCCGAGCTGCTCGCCGGTTTCGGCTTCGTATTGCTCCTTGAATCGGGCGTAGCTGTCTTCACCGCCCATGGCTGAGAGCCCGAGGCCTACGGCTGCGACTACGCCGCCTATGAGCTTCGGGAACGGGATGTTGAACATTTCGAGCTTGCTATCGACCATAATCACGATGCCGACAATCACAAGCAGGTAACCGAGGAGTTT
The DNA here is from genome assembly GCA_946184715.1 of uncultured bacterium. Taxonomy (GTDB): domain Bacteria; phylum Bacteroidota; class Bacteroidia; order Bacteroidales; family Muribaculaceae; genus CAMHGU01. The sequence goes on from CAMHGU010000120.1 coordinate 4,827, forward strand.
CTTCATAGTGATAGATTAGTATTGGGATTAAACACAGGGGCAAAGATAATCGAAATGGGGCAGAAAGGCGGTAGCCGGCGCGGTTCAAATTGGTCCACGCTGCCGGTGCGGCAGGGGAAGAAAAGCGACGGCCGAGGCTCGCTGTAGAGCTCCGGCCATCGTAGAAGGTTGGTGATTGATTATGCGCCGTACTTGGGCGAGGGGCCATATTCGTTGGGGCGCGGATCGCTGTCCTTGGCGAGCCAGATGATGAGGATGATAGCGCCCACGATAGGAATAAGGGCGATGAGGAGCATCCAGCCGCTCTTGCCGATGTCGTGGAGGCGACGAGCACCCACTGCCAGACTCGGCACGAGAAGACCGAGGCCTAAAAGACCCTGGAGCACGGGAGTACCCCAGAGGCCGTCGATGAAGCTAAGTACAATAGAAGCAACGCCATAGGCGAGGGCAAACCACCAGTATTCGGAGCGGCGAGCGCGGCCATTGAAGTCGGCGTATTTCTTGAGTACAACGGTTTCGACGGCGGTCTTGATGTCCATCTGTGGCTTGGCGGGGCCTGTGGGGCCGGCTTGCGGGCCGTAGGGGTTCTGAGCGAACTGCGGCTGGCCGTAGGGAGCCTGCTGGCCGAATTGCGGCTGTTGCTGATACTGCGGCTGCTGTCCGTAGGGAGCCTGCTGCTGTCCGTAGGGGTTGCCGGCGGGCTGCTGAGGAGCCTGCTGCGGCTGCTGATTAGGGTCGTACTGATAAGGCATAGTTATAATGAATTAGGTTGAAGGAAATTAGTGATATATGGGTTGTCCGTAGAGAGGCTGGCCATAACCGCCGCCGAAGCCTACGGCTTGCTGCAGGGCTTCGAGGTTCTTCTGGCGAGTGGCTTCGCTGATAAGGAACCAGTCGATGATGGCCCAGATGCCGCAGCCGCCACCGGTGAGGAGCTTGCCGATGCCGAGGCCGATGTCGCCGATATAGAAACGGTCAACACCGAACCCACCGACGAGGATAGAGAGAATCAGGGAGGTGTTCGGTTCTTTGAATTCGGTCATTGTGACCATGTTGAAACGGTCAGGTGTCAGTGCAATGAGTTGCTGACGTAGCTGGGGTAATGTGCCTGAGGGAAAGCATTTGGCTTTCGAGAAGAGGAACATATCAACGCTTCTTGCATCCATAGTTGTAGATATTTAGTTTGGTTACAATCAGTTTGTTGGTGCAAATGTAATTGATTTTACATTTTTTTGCAAATCTTTTAAGAAAAATTGCAAAGATATCGCTGAGGAGCACGCTCGCTGGCGCTCGCTGAGGAGTACGGCGGCCGTGGCCGCCTGAGGAGGGCGCCGCTGCGCGGCTGAGGAGGGCGCCGCTGCGCGGCTGAGGAGGGCGCCGCTGCGCTCGCTGGGAGGGCTTCAATCGAGGTGGCAGTCGGCGGCGGGGGCGTGGTGGTGGGCGGTGTGGCACACGCTGAGGGTGCGGTCGATGATGAGGTGGCGATTGGCGAGGGGTGCGATGCCGGTCATCTCGTGCGATACGAGGACGATGGTGGTGCCCGGCGCTATGCGCTCGATGGTGGCGTAGATGCGCTGCTCGAATCGCTTATCAACGTAGGATAGCGGCTCGTCGAGGACGAGGAGTTCGGGGTCGGCCACGAGGGCGCGGCCCAGGAGGGCGCGTTGCATCATCCCGCCCGAGAGCTGCCCGATGGCTTTGCCGGCGGCCTCGGTGATGCCCATCTGCTCAAGCATGCGGTCAATGGCCTCATTATCGGCCGGCGAGGGGCGCCGGAGCGCCGAGCGGGGGCTCAGCAGGCCCGCGGCAACCACTTCGCGCACGGTAATCGGGAATCGGCTGTCGATCATATTCTTTTGGGGCAGGTAGCCTACGGTGAGCGCATTGGTGACGTTGCCGTCGGGGTCGAAATAGACCACGGAGCCGGTAGTGGGCTTAAGCAGGCGCAGCAGAATCTTGAGGAGGGTGGACTTGCCGCCGCCGTTAGGGCCGGTGATGGCGATGAAGTCGCCGCGGCGCACCTCGAGGTTGATGTCCGAGAGCACCTCGCGGTCGTCGTAGCGGTGGGATATGTCGGTGAGGCTGATAATCTTATTCACAG
>CAMHGU010000121.1 GCA_946184715.1 uncultured bacterium
GCGGGAAAAGTCAGTGCGTGAGCCACTCCTATTCCGGCAACAACAATAGCAATCACAATCAAAAATGTGCTCTTTTTCATAATGTCAGAATATTCTTTTCCCAAATTTATTAATTATTTTCCCATCATAGTTTTCTTTGCCTGCGATAATTCGGATAGATACCAACGAAAAGTCCATACATACCAACGAAAATCAAATTTCAGGGCTGGATGGGCATTCGGCTGCGGCAAATACAACGTAGATGTCACCGCGGCGGTCGGTGACATCTACGTGAGCATTGATAGTCGAAGCCGAGGGGTCAGAGGCGGGCTTGGATGGCCTTGCTTTCCTCTTCGTAGCCGGGCTTGCAGAGGAGGGCGAACATATTGCGCTTGTAGGCCTCCACGCCGGGCTGGTTGAAGGGGTTGACGTCGAGGATGTAGCCGCTTACGCCGCAAGCCTTCTCGAAGAAGTAGATGAGCTGACCGAGCCAGAACTCGGTGAGGGCGGGCAGGTCAATGGTAAGCACAGGCACGCCGCCGTCAACGTGGGCAAGGATGGTGCCTATGGTAGCCATACGATTCACCTCGTCAACGCGCTTGCCGGCGATGTAGTTGAGGCCGTCGAGGTCGTCGGCATCGGTGGGGATACGTACCTCGTGGCGCTGCTGCCCTACGGTGATGACGGTCTCGAAGATGGTGCGCTCGCCTTCCTGAATCCACTGGCCCATAGAGTGGAGGTCGGTGGTATCATCGACGGCAGCGGGGAAGATGCCTTTATGCTCCTTGCCTTCGCTCTCGCCGTAGAGCTGTTTCCACCACTCTGCCAGATAGTGGAGCTTGGGGTTGAAGTTGACGAGAATCTCAATTTTCTTACCGGCCTGATAGAGGGCGTTTCGGGCGATGGCGTAGGTGGCCACGGGCGAGGCGCTGTCCTGCTCCATCTTGGTTGCGCCTTCGAGGAGCGCGCGGATGTCGTAGCCGGCTACGGCGATGGGGAGCAATCCCACGGGAGAGAGCACCGAGAAGCGGCCGCCCACGTTGTCGGCAATGACGAAAGTGGTGTAGCCCTCGGCGGTGGCGAGCTTGCGGAGCGCGCCGCGCTGAGCGTCGGTAATAGCCACGATGCGCTTGGCGGCCTCGGCCTTGCCTATCTCGGCTTCGAGCTGCTCCTTGAGCAGACGGAAGGCGATGGCCGGTTCGGTGGTGGTGCCCGACTTCGAAATCACGATGATGCCGAACTGGCGGCCGTGGAGCAGCTCTTGCAGCTCATAGAGGTAGTCCTCGCCTATGTTTTGGCCGGCGAAGAGAATCTTGGGGTTGCCAACGGTGGCGGGCTTATAGGCTTCAAACTGGTTGCTGAGGGCCTCAATCACGGCCTTGGCGCCGAGATAGCTACCGCCTATACCCACACACACCACATATTCGCAGCTTTGGCGCAGGCGCGCTGCGGCGGCCTCGATGTCGGCCACGAGAGCCTCGTCGGTGGCCGAAGGCAGGTGGAGCCAGCCCAGGAAGTCGTTGCCGGCGCCGGTGCCGCTATGCAGCTTCTCGGCTGCCGCGGCAGCGCAGGGTTCAAGGGCTTTAAGTTGCGACTCGCTCACGGTGGCGAGTACGTTCTTTACGTTTACTTTGATTGCGTTCATTATCGTATCGTTGTTTTATAGAATTTCTTTTATATAAAGCGCTCGGCTATAGAGGATATTGCTTTCTCGGGCCGCATCTTGCAGTAGAGAATGTCGTAGATGCGGTCGAGGATAGGCATCTCCACTTTGTAGCGCTGATTAATCTCGTAGATGCACTTGGTGCCGTAGTATCCTTCGGCCACCATCTCCATCTCCATCTTGGCGGCCGACACCGAGTAGCCACGGCCTATCATAGCGCCGAAGTTGTGATTGCGGGAGAATCGGGAGTAGGAGGTGACGAGCAGGTCGCCCAGGTAAACCGAGTCGCAAATGTTGCGTCCGGGCAGAGGAGCTACGGCATCGACGAAGCGTTGCATCTCGCGGATAGCGTTGCTTACGAGCATCGCCGTGAAGTTGTCGCCGCTCTTGAGACCGTGGGTGATGCCTGAGGCTATGGCATATACGTTCTTGAGCACCGCGGCGTATTCGATGCCGTCAACGTCGGAGGCGATGATAGTGCGCAGCGCTTTTCCCTCCACCTGGCGGGCGAAGGCCTCGGCCATAGCTGCGTCGGGGCAACCTATGGTGAGGTAGGAGAGGCGCTCGAGCGCCACTTCCTCGGCGTGGCAGGGACCGCCTATCACAGCCATCCGCTCGGGCTTCACGCCGAAGCGCTTGCTCAGGTAGCGGGTCACGATCTCATTGTCGTCGGGCACAATGCCTTTGACGGCGCTCACCACCTGCTTGCCGCTGATGTCGGCCGTCAGGCGGTCGAGATGCGACTTGATGTAGGGCGACGGAGTGACGATGAGCAAAGTGTCGGCCTCGGCGGCGGCCTCGTTGATGTCGGCCGTGAACCGTATTCGCGCCGTGTCGAAAGCTATGTCGCTCAGATACACCGGGTTGTGACCCAGGCGGCGGAAGTCGTCGATGCGGTCCTGCCGGCGCATATACCATATTATCTCCTTGCCGTCGTTCATCAGGAGCTTAGCCAGAGCCGTAGCCCAGCTGCCTCCTCCCATCACCGCTATTTTACCTATATCCATAGTGAAAGGGTATGATAGTTACTGCTCCGAGGTGCTGAGCCACTGCTTCACATCGTCCTGCGAGGGGTTGGTGAGGCCGAGCTTATTCTTCTTGTTGTAGCCGCACAGCTCTTGGTGGAGCTTGCCGGGTGCTGCGGCCTGCATAGCCTCCACGGTGAGATAACCCACCTTCTGGAGCACCTCCACCCACTCTTCGGGCACGCCTACGGCGGTGAACGCCTCGGGCTTGTCGCGCTTGGCCACCTTCTCGGGGCGCATCTGCGGGAAGAGAAGCACCTCCTGAATGGTGGTTTGGCCGGTCATAAGCATAGTCAGACGGTCCATACCGATGCCGATGCCTGCCGTGGGCGGCATACCGTACTCGAGGGCGCGGAGGAAGTCCTGGTCGATAAACATCGCCTCGTCGTCGCCTTTCTCCGAGAGGCGCAGCTGCTCCTGGAAGCGCTCGCGCTGGTCGATGGGGTCGTTGAGCTCGCTATAGGCGTTGCACAGCTCTTTGCCGTTGACCATCAGCTCAAAGCGCTCGGTAAGCTCCGGATTGCGGCGATGACGCTTGGTGAGCGGCGACATCTCGATGGGATAGTCGGTGATAAACGTGGGCTGGATGTAGTGGCCTTCGCATTTCTCGCCGAAAATCTCGTCGATGAGCTTACCCTTGCCCATAGTGTCGTCGACCTCGATGCCAAGCTGCTTGCACACCTCGCGCAGCTGCTGCTCGTCCATTCCGGTGATGTCGATGCCGGTGTGCTCCTTGATGGCATCGGTCATCGTGATGCGCTTATACGGAGCCTTAAACGACACCACGTTGTCGCCTATCTTCACCTCGGTGGAGCCGTTGGTGTCGAGGGATATCTTCTCGAGCATCTGCTCGGTGAAGGTCATCAGCCAGTTATAGTCTTTGTAGCTTACGTACATCTCCATCACGGTAAACTCCGGATTGTGTGTACGGTCCATTCCCTCGTTGCGGAAGTCGCGTGAGAACTCATACACGCCTTCAAAGCCGCCCACTATCAATCGCTTGAGATACAGCTCATTGGCAATACGCAGATAGAGCGGAATGTCGAGCGCGTTGTGATGGGTGATAAACGGACGCGCGGCGGCGCCACCGGGTATCGGCTGCAGCACCGGAGTATCCACCTCGATATAGCCGTGAGCGTTGATAAACTCGCGCATAGAGTTAAACACGCGGGTGCGCTTGAGGAAAATCTCCTTCACTCCATCGTTGACCACAAGGTCCACATAGCGCTGGCGATAGCGCAGCTCGGGGTCGGAGAAGGCGTCATATACCACGCCGTCCTTCATCTTCACTATCGGGAGCGGACGCAGCGACTTGCTCAGCACCGTCAGCGTCGCGGCGTGAACCGAAATCTCGCCCGTCTGCGTGCGGAACACATAACCGCCTATGCCCACAAAGTCGCCTATATCGAGCAACTTCTTGAACACCACGTTGTAAAGATCCTTATTCTCGTCGGGGCAAAGGTCGTCGCGGCTGACGTACACCTGAATCCTTCCGTGCGAATCCTGCAGCTCCATAAATGAGGCTTTGCCCATAATGCGACGGCTCATAATGCGACCGGCGATTGTGACTTCGCGGCGCGGTGCTTCATCGCTGAAGGTGCTCTTAATCTCATCACTATAGGCCGTCACCACATATTCGGCGGCAGGGTAGGGGTCAATGCCCATACGGCGCAGCTCGGCCAGACTGTTACGGCGGATTATCTCTTGTTCGCTTAATTCGAGGTTCGACATATCTATATATTACGGATGTAAGGTTAATATTCCATATCAAAATAGCCCTCTACGGCTTTTCCGACCTCAAAATTACTCATTTATTCCCGTTCTGCCAAATACTGCCGCTGATAGCCGGTGAATTATAGAGGACATAGAAGCTACGGCACCGGTCGAGAAACCCCGCGCAAGTCGAGCGCAGAGGGGGAGCTTGCTCACACCTCTGCCGAGGCGCAGCCGGGGTTGCGGTCACGAAACCCTCGTGGCAACTCCGGCGATCTCGGCCGCACCAAAAAGCGCAAACGCCGCAAGTGGTTCAGCCGAAAGTATTATGCCTCAGTGATGCGAATCAAGGAGTTCTATGAGGATAACATCGGCAAGACTTTCACAGGCATTTTGAGCAACGCCCTCAATAAAAATTTCGGACGAAATCACTAAAAAAGCGAAGCCAGTGGCCTCGCTTTTCTATTCGCTAAATAGGAATTTACTTGGTTGTATAATATCCCAATGCTACTGCCATAATACCTAACATCATACTTCCTATTGCATAGAGCGAAAATAAGATGTAGCTATCAGCCTGTAGCATGGTCAGCCCTTCTTTTGAGAATGTGGAGAAGGTTGTGAACCCACCACAAAAACCTACCATGAGGAACAACGAGAAAGATGGAGAGACGTTTTGGAAACGGCTCGTCACTCCCCACAGGATTCCAATGAGGAGACAACCCGCTATATTAACCGTAAAAGTTCCCCATGGGAATCCATTGCGTGCCTGAGTCATGGCGAGTGATATCAGGTATCGGCAAATACCACCTATACCACTACCTATTCCAACTAATATGATATCTTTTATCATGCGATATATTCCGATTTATCGTTATAATTACGCTGCAAAGGTACGATTATTTTCCTTCTCAGCGCGCCATCAGGCGGAGGGTGTTGATAGCCATCGGGCCTTCGCAGAAGGCGAGGTCGAAGATGCTCATCGCCTCCACGAAGCCGAAGCGCTGCCTCCACACTTGCCAATAGGGCACCGCGGCCACATCGCTGAGCGATGGCTGCGTGCACTCGTCGCTGCTCTCCTCTATTGTAATAGGCAGCTGCATAAACTCTATCATCAGCCGCATCATCGCCACATCGAAATGGGCTACCTTGCCCAGCGGCGCGTCGATTAGCGCGTAGAGCTTATCGGCAATGTGCTCGAAATAGGGCGAGCGGCCATAGGCCGAGAAGAAGGCACCGCGATGCAGCCGCTGCCAGTTGCCGTGACCCGACATCGCCACGTCGCTGAGCGCTCGCGTGTCCTTACATAGCGGAATGGTGAGAGTGAGCGGCCCGTTGGCCGAGAGGATGCGGCAGCGGTTGAGATGCCACCCGGCATCAGCCACATTGCCGCCGGTGCATATCACAGCTTTGCCGGCCTGCAGCATCAGCGCATAGGCCTGCACCGGCCCGCCATAGAATGGTGGCAGCCTCAGCTCATCACCACCGGCAGCCATAATTACTTGTCGGGGTTAGCGTCGCGGAAGATGCGATTCCAGCGTATCTTCCCTCCAAACATCGGCTTGTCCTTATCGAGCGATACAAGGATAAACATCGGGCTGCCCACGATGTGGTCTTCGGGCACGAAGCCCCAATAGCGGGAGTCGGCGCTGTTGTCGCGGTTGTCGCCTTGCATCCAGTAGTAGTCCATCTTGAAGGTGTAGCGGTCGGTCACCTCGCCATTGATGCTGATGGTGCCGTCGGCAGCCACATCGAGAGTGTTGCCTTCGTAGTTGACGATGCAACGGCGATAGATGGGCAGATTGAACGAGTTGAGCTGCAGCGTGGTGCCGCGCTTGGGTATCAATATACCACCTCCATTCACATTGGTGGCATAGTTGCTGCGAGTCCAGCGGTAATCGGCCCAGATGGGATACATAGGCATCATCTCACTTGCGGGCAGTTTCACCACCTTGCCTATTGCGGGCATCTTCAAGGCTGCATCGCGCGCCTCGTAGGTGAGTGGCGATATATACACCGGATTGACCGAGCCATCGCTGTTATAGCTGAAGCCCATAGTGAGCAGATAGGCGAGGTCGTCGCCGTTCACTTCCACCTGATTACGGTCGCTGACGGCCACTCCAAGCTGCTCCCACACGTCTTCTGAAATGGGTGCACGGCTACTCGACTGTATGAGGTAGTTGTACTGTATATGCTTAGGCTCCGGCAGCGGCTCGCCATTGATATATATGGTGTCGTTCTTAATCATCAGGCGGTCGCCTGGCAAGCCCACACAACGCTTCACATAGTTTTCACGCCTATCCACCGGCCGGTAGATTACCTCGCCGAAGGTGGCGGGGTCGCTTTTTATCCTATCGGCGCCATAATGCCAGGCGAGGGTGTAGTAGTCGGGGTTTTGCACCTTAAGGGCCACGGTGTCGCCTGCCGGGAAGTTGAACACCACGATATCGCCACGCTCCACTTTTCGCCACCCTTTGAGGCGGTGGT
>CAMHGU010000122.1 GCA_946184715.1 uncultured bacterium
ATGACCCCGGCCGACTTCGTGTCGCGCATCGCGGTGAGCGAGAACGGCCGCGCCGTGATGCGCGACGACGTGAGTATGAACCGCATCGCGCGCCACCGCGGCTACCGCTTCTACCAGTCGGGCTACGATAGCGACCTCGGGGGCATCACCCTCAGCGTGGCCCACAACCCTGTGGGCATCGCCGTGACCTACACCGGCTACGCCCTGCTCTTCATCAGCTTCCTCTGGCTGCTGCTCAAGCGCGTAATCAGCGACGCGCGCGCCGCCAAGCGCGCCGTGGCGGCCTCGCTGCTGCTGATGGCAGCCCTTGCGGCATCGGCCGAGCCGAAGGTGCTCCCCGCCGACGTCGCCGCCGCGATGGGCAGCCTCTACGTGAACCACAACGGCCGCGTAAGCCCGCTGCAGACCGTCGCCAAGGAGTTCACCGTCAGAATTTACGGCAAACCCACCTACCGTGGCCTCACCGCCGAGCAGGTGTTCACCGGCTGGATGTTCTTCCACACCTCGTGGAGCCAAGAGCCGATGTTCAAGCTCAAGCGCGGCGCCATCAGGGCTATGGTGGCCGATGGCCGGGCCTATGCCTCGCTGGCCGACTTCCGCAAGCCACAAGCGGCCGACGCTATGCGACAAGCCGTAGAGCAGATACAGCACGGCAGCTACCACGACGAGAGCAAGAGCATCACCGATGCCTACGACAAGATAGCCCTTATCCAGTCGCTCTACGGCGGCGAACTGCTGAAAATCTACCCTCACCGGCTGCCGCAAGGGCTTGCCTGGTACTCACAAAACGACCCGCTGCCCGCCGACGCGAGCGACGAAGAGTATGTGTTCGTGCGCAAGTGGTTCGACCATATGTTTGAGGCCGCCGTGCTCGGCGACTACGCCACCCTCAGCACCTCCATCGCCAAGCTGCGCGAGTATCAGGAGGCCGTAGGCGGCAGCGACCTACCCTCGCCCGGCACCTTCCGCATCGAGCGCCTCTACAACAGCTACGGGAGCGTCAAGCCGCTGATGATGCTGTGCATGACGGCAGGTATTCTCCTGCTGATATGGAGCATCGTCCTCGCGGCCAAGCGCCGCGAAGCCTCACGTGTGGCGCGCGGCATTGCCGTGGCGGTTGCCGGCATCGCCCTCCTGTGGCTCACGGCCATTATGGCTGCCGAGTGGATAATCTCCGGCCATATTCCGCTCTCCAACGGGCCTGAGACGATGCAGTTTATGGCCTGGGTGGCACTGCTTATCGCCCTCATTAAGGCCTGGCGAAGCCTCTCGGCCGGAGCCTACGGCATCACCATCGCCGGCATGGCGTGCACGGTGTGCATGATGAGCGAGGCCACGCCGCGCCTTACCCTGCTGATGCCCGTGCTGCAATCGCCGTTGCTCACCATCCACGTGATGCTCGTGATGATAGCCTACGTGCTCCTCGCCTTCCTGATGCTCAACGCCATAGCCGCGCTCGCCATCGGGCGCAAGTCGGGCCAGCTCGCCGCTATGACCGCCCGAGGGCGCACCATTCTCTACGCCGCCCTGTTCTTCCTGTCGTCGGGCATCTTCTCGGGCGCGGTGTGGGCCAATATCTCGTGGGGTACCTACTGGAGCTGGGACCCGAAAGAGGTGTGGGCGCTCATCACCCTACTCACCTACGCCGCCGCCCTGCACCCCTCGCTGTTCCCCTTCGCCAAGCGCGAGCGCAGCTTCCACATCTTCGCCATCGCCGCCTTCCTCACGGTCATCATCACCTATTTCGGGGTGAACTACTTCCTGGGCGGCATGCACAGCTACGCATAGCCCGCAGCTACATAACCACCCTGATTATCACCCGATAAGGTGATACCGCCCGTCATCACCAAGGCGCAAAATTTACCGAAAAAGGTTTGCAATTCCGAAAAAAGGTCGTAACTTTGCAATCGGTATCGCAAGCGATGCCGTTATTTTACTGTATTTATGAGGATCTCAGCTTCATCAGGGAGGAGATTCCTTTATTTTTTACTGAAATTAACCGACTAAAAACAACGAAACGACCATGGCATTGACCTATATGACCCAAGAGGGTTACAACAAAAAGATGGAAGAGATAGCGTATCTCGAGAACGTACGTCGTCCCGAGGTATCGCGCGCTATAGCCGAGGCTCGCGACAAAGGCGACCTCTCCGAGAACGCTGAATACGACGCTGCCAAAGAGGCTCAGGGTATGCTCGAGATGCAAATCTCCAAGCTCAAAGAGCTGGTGGCCAGCGCCCGCATCATCGACGATAGCAAGCTCAACACCGATGAGGTGCAGATTCTCAACTCGGTGAAAATAAAGAACGTGGCCAACGGCGCCACGATGCAGTACACCATCGTGACCGAGAGCGAGGCCAATCTGCGCGAAGGCAAAATCGCGTCGAACACCCCCATCGCCAAGGGCCTCCTCGGCAAGCACGTGGGCGACATCGCCGAGATTAAGGTGCCCTCGGGCGTGATGAAGTTTGAAATCCTCGAGATTGGTATCGGATAAATCAGCAGCACTATGGCATCGATATTTTCACGCATCATAGCCGGCGAAATCCCCTGCTACAAGGTGGCAGAGGATGAGAAGCATTTCGCATTTCTGGATATCAACCCCGTGGCTAAGGGCCACACGCTCGTGGTTCCCAAGCGCGAAGTGGACTATATCTTCGACCTGACGCCCGACGAATACGCCGACCTTCAGCGCTTCGCGCAGCGCGTGGCTATCGCCTTGAAGAAGGCGGTGCCGTGTGTCAAGGTGGGCATGGCCGTACTCGGCCTTGAAGTGCCTCACGCCCATATCCACCTCGTGCCTATGCAGAGCGAGGCCGATATGGACTTCCGCCACAAGACCACACTGCCCGCTGAGCAGATGCAGGCCATCGCCGCATCGATAGCGGAGCAGCTCGGCTAAGCCCCACCCTACTTTACGACCTCAAGTTTTATAGATAGATAGTGTTTCTCAACACCGAGGCGGCGTAGCACCTTGAGTAGCTACGCCGCCTCATTATATTCTGAAGCTCTCAGGCTCAGATACCTTCCACGTAGATAGCCTTGACGGGGCGCGCGGGGCAGGCGTATTGACAGGCGCCGCAACCTATACAGAGGATGTGATTCACCACGGGGAGCCACTCTTTGTTCATCGTGATGGCCTTCTGCGGGCACACCGAGGCACACTCGCCACAGCCCATACAGTTCTCGTGGACAGCCACGGCGTAGCCCACGGGCGAGTGAAGCTTCTGGTCGCGGGTGAGCGGCCGCAACGCGCCCGAGGGGCACACGTTGGTGCAACGGGTACACCCGGCGCGGCAATACGACGCGTCGTAGTCCTTCACCGGCTGCATCGCGTAGGCGAGGCCATACTGGGTGGTAGCCGGGCGCAATACCTTCTGTGGGCACTTGCTGACGCACAAGTGGCAACCGGTGCAATGCTCGTGGAAGTGCTTGCGGGTCTTGATGCCCGGCGGCGTCACATAGTGCTTGGGCTTGATGGGCTTCTTACCCGCGGCCTTAGCGGCAACGGCCTCGGCCTTCATCAGCGGCACGGAAAGCGCCACCGCCCCGGCCAACGCCAAGAAGGAGCGCCGGCTGAGCTTTACCCGAGGGCTTTGCTGCTGGTTCAATCCTTCTTCAGGCTCCATTCGAAACCGTCTTTGGTGTCCTTAACCACGAAACCTATCTGGGCAAGGCGGTCGCGTATCAGGTCGCTGGTGGCCCAGTCTTTCTTGGCCTTAGCCTCTTTGCGCATCTCGAGCAGCAGCTCCACGGCGTCTTCAAACGGCTTCAGGTTGATTCCGCCGGCCTCGCCGCCGAGGGTGAGGCGCAAGCCGAGGATGTCGCAGGCGAAGGTGCTGAACAGCTCGCGCAGCTGCTCGATGTCGGCTGCCGAGAGCTGTGCCTTGCCATCGTTGGCTTGGTTGATGACACGGCAAGCGTCGAAGAGGGTGGCTATGACCATCGGAGTGTTGAGGTCGTCGTTCATCGCTTCGTAGCAGCGTGCCTTGAAGTCGGGCAGCTCGGCGCTCGAGGCTTCGGCGGGTTTCAGGTCGCCGAGGCGGCGCCAGGCATCGACAATGCGGTCGTAGGCCTTCTCGGCGGCTATGAGCGCCTCGTTGCTGAAATCGACGGTGCCGCGATAGTGGGCCATCAGGATGAAGAAGCGGATAGTCATAGGCGAATAGGCCTGCGTGAGCAACTTGTGATTGCCCGTGAAGAACTCTTCGAGGGTGATGAAGTTGCCGAGCGACTTGCCCATCTTCTGGCCGTTGATGGTGATCATATTGTTGTGCATCCAGTAGCGGACGCTGTCGCTGCCATTGTGGGCCACCGATTGGGCTATCTCGCACTCGTGGTGCGGGAACATAAGGTCCATACCGCCGCCGTGGATGTCGAAGGGGCGGCCGAGATACTTCTCGCCCATCACCGAGCACTCGAGGTGCCAACCGGGGAAGCCGTCGCTCCAAGGTGAGGGCCAGCGCATGATATGCTCGGGCGCGGCCTTCTTCCACAGGGCGAAGTCGGCGGGGTTGCGCTTCTCGCTCTGCCCGTCGAGCTGGCGGGTGGTGGCGAGCTGCTCATCGAGGTTGCGGCCGGAGAGACGCCCGTAGTGGTGATGCTCATCGTATTTCTTCACGTCGAAATACACCGAGCCTTGGCTCTCATAGGCAAAGCCGCTGTCGAGCAGCTGCTTCACGTATTCTATCTGCTCGATGATATGGCCCGAGGCGTGTGGCTCGATTGACGGCGGCAGCACATTGAGGGCCTCCATCGCCTTATGGTAGCGATTGAGGTAGTACTGCACCACCTCCATAGGCTCGAGCTGCTCGAGGCGGGCCTTCTTGGCTATTTTGTCCTCGCCGTCGTCAGCATCGTGCTCGAGGTGGCCCACATCGGTGATGTTGCGCACATAGCGCACCTTATAGCCGAGGTGGGTAAGGTAGCGAAACAGCACATCGAAGGTGATGGCCGGGCGGGTGTGGCCCAGGTGCGGGTCGCCATACACCGTGGGGCCGCACACGTACATACCCACGCGCCCCTCGTGCTGCGGCACCATACGCTCCTTGCGCCGCGTGAGCGAGTTGTAGATGAATAACGGATTGTCCATAGTCAGCACGGTATCAGTTGGCCTGGTTGTTGCCCGGCCAGTTGAGGATGCCGCCGGGGGCGTTGCCGCCGCCGTTGCCCGGCTGGCCCTTAGGGGTGATGGTGCCGAACTTCTGCTCGTAGCGAGCCACGTTCTCCTTCAGGGCGAAGAGCAGCTGCTTGGCGTTCTCGGGGTTCATCACGATGCGGCTCTGCACGCGAGCCTTGGGTGCGTTGGGCGCGAGGCATATCATATCGATGAAGAATTCGCCGCCGTTGTGCGAAATAATGGCGAGGTTGGCGTAGTGGCCGGTCATCTGCTCTGGGGGAATCTCAATTTGAATCTGTCGTTTTTCTTGTTCCATAATAGTTTAATATTTAGTGATTTACTGTTTGCTAAAAGTATAGGTGGTCACCTCGGGGCGGCGCGTATCGGCCAGGTGGACCACCACCTGACGGCAGGAGGCGCGGCGCCACACCGCTCCTATGAAAAACGAGGCGTAGCACTGCCGGTAGAAGGAGCCTTCGGCGCCGTTGAGGTCGTCGATGAGATAGAGGTGGACTATGGCATCGCCGAGCGTGGCGCCATCGCTGATGAGATAGAACTTGCGGGCCTTGCCGGTGTACTGCACCTTGCAATCTATGTTGATAAACTCGCCTGTGCGCCATATCGAGGCGAGCTGTATCGGCTCGCTGACCCTCGCGGCGAGGCTCTCGGCCGAGGCCACGCGCAGGGAGTCGAAAATCATTTTCTGGGCATAGCGCACGCCCACGCGCCATTGCGTGTCGGTGGTGCGCTCCTCGATGGTGTAGCACATCAGGCGCCGCTGGCCGCGCTCGGCGTCGTCGTCGGGCACGAAGCCCGGAGCGAAGAGAGTCACCGGCGGAGCATCGTCGCGCTGCGGGTAGCTCCACTCGCTGGCATTGCCGGTGGCTTGCTCAAAGGTCACATAGTCGTAGCGCACGTCGGCAGCGGCCGAGCCGGGCTCGGTGTCGCGGCAGGCGGTGGCCACCATGACGACGGCGGCAAGCAGCAGCGCTATGACAAGGGCGTTTCTCATTCTTTAGCTACGATTTTGCCATCGATAATGTGAAGAACACGGTCGGCGTCGGCGGCAAACTCTTCGTCGTGGGTGACGATAGCAATAGTTGTGCCAAAGTCGGCGCGCAGCTGCCACAGAAGGCGGCGCAGCTCGTCGCGGTTGCGTGAGTCGAGGCTGCCGCTGGGCTCGTCGGCAAGGATGACGCTCGGCCGGTTGACCAGCGCCCTGGCCACGGCCGCCCGCTGCTTTTCACCGCCCGACATCTGGGCCGGACGATGGTCGGCACGCTCTGTCAGGCCGAGATAAGCCAGCAGCTCATCGGCGCGCGCCATCGCCTCGCGTCGGCTCTTGCCGCCCACCAATGCCGGCAACGCCACATTCTCACGGCAGGTAAACTCCGGCAGCAGCTGGTGAAACTGGAACACGAAGCCGATGTGGCTATTGCGGAACTCGCACAGGGCACGGTCGCTGAGGCTGAACGGGTCGATGTCGCCGTAGAGCACGCGCCCGCTATCGGGGCGGTCGAGGGTGCCCACAATCTGGAGCAAGGTGGTCTTGCCGGCACCGCTGGCGCCCACGATGGCCACTATCTCGCCATCGGCAATCTCGGCCGTGATGCCGCGCAGCACCTCCACCGGCCCGAAGCTTTTGCAAATGTCGCGTATCGTTATCATACCACGAAATTACAAATTAATCTCTAAACGGCCAACACCCACTGCGCTTTTCGCCGT
>CAMHGU010000123.1 GCA_946184715.1 uncultured bacterium
CACTGCCTCAACGTGGGGCGCACCCTCCACATCGACGGAGGCGACACCCTCCTCGAGATTGCCACGCAGCTCGGCGACGAGCTTACCCTCAAGCCCATCTGCGCATTAGTCAACAACAAAGAGCAAGACCTCGGCTTCCCGATTTACGCCCCGAAGCGCATCGAATTTCTCGACCGCACCCACCCGGCCGGCGTGAGAGTGTATCTGCACTCGCTGTGTATGATACTCTACAAGGCCGTCAAAGACTGCTACCCCGATGCCGAGCTGGTGATGGAGTACTCGGTATCGCACGGCTACTACTGCCTTTTCAACGGCCGCGCCATCGATGCCGAGATGGTGGAGCGCATACGCGCCCGGATGCGCGAGATTGTGGCCGCCGACTTCCCGTTTGTGTATCACGAGCGGCCCACGGTGGAGGTGGCCGAGATTTTCGCCAAAGCCGGCCTCAACGACAAGCGCGACCTCACCGACCCGTCGCGGCATCTCTACACCCAATACTACACCCTCGACGACACCCCCAACAGCTTCTACGGCCCGCTGGCACCCTCCACCGGATATATCGACACCTTCAATATCATCCCCTACCACGACGGAATGTTGCTCCTGTCGTTCGACCGCAACCACCCCGACCAAGCCGCCGAGCCGGTGCCCCAGGAGAAGATGTTTGCCGCCTTTGAGGAGTACTCGCAATTCAACAAAATTATCGGCGTGGAAAACGTAGGGCAGCTCAACGAAGCCATCCGCACAGGCAATGCGTCGCTCCTGGTCAACGTAGCCGAGGCGCTCCACACCAAGAAGCTCAGCGAGATAGCCGCCGAAATCAAGAAGCGCTTCGACCGCGGCGGCGCCCGCGTGGTGCTCATCTCCGGCCCGTCGTCGAGCGGCAAGACCACCACAGCCAAGCGCCTCTCCATCCAGCTGATTACCTGCCTCATCAAGCCCAAAGTAATCTCAATCGACGACTACTTTGTGGACCGCGAGAAGTCGCCGCGCGACGCTATGGGCAACTACGACTTCGAATCGCTCTACGCCATCGACCTCAAGACGTTCAACGACGACCTCAACGCCCTGCTCCGCGGCGAGACCGTGCGCATCCCCACCTACAATTTCCAAACCGGGCGCCGCGAGTACCGCGACGGCTGCGAGATGTCGCTCAACCCCGACGAGTGCCTCCTCATCGAGGGTATCCACGGCCTCAACCCCGAGCTGACGCGCCAGATTCCCGAGGAGCAGAAGTTTAAGCTCTACGTGTCGGCGCTCACCACGCTGTCGCTCGACAACCACAACTGGATTCCGACTACCGACAACCGCCTGCTGCGCCGCATCGTGCGCGACCACAAATACCGCGGCTCCTCGGCCTCCGACACCATCGCCCGATGGCAATCGGTGCGCGCCGGCGAGGAGAAGTGGATATTCCCCTACCAGGAGAACGCCGACGCGATGTTCAACTCGTCGCTGCTCTTCGAGCTGGCCGTGATGAAGTCCAACGCCATCCAGATACTCTCGAGCGTGCCCCACGACGTGCCGCAATACGCCGAAGCCAAGCGCCTGCTCAACTTCCTCATTCCCTTCGACCAGATAGAGGAGATTGAGCTGTCGTCGACCTCGCTGCTGCGCGAGTTCCTCGGCGGCTCCATCTTCAAGTATTGAGCCGGCATTTGCATATATGAGGTAAAAGCTGTAACTTCGCTCAATGGTTACAAGCTTATACCCCGGAATGAACAACATCAAGAGAATACGAATGCGGGCCATCGCCCTTGCGGTGGTGGCCGCGCTTGCGCTGAGCGCCCAAGTGGTTGCGGCCGACGACGATGCCGCTACCGCCTCGCCGATGCCCTTCGACGAGATTATCGCCACGGTCACCACCGACGCCGTGGTGAGCCAGCGACTGCCCATAATGCGCGACGGCGGCCACTCCGCCCTGGCCAATGCCGGCCTCGAGCTGCGCATTGCCGACGAGATAGAGTACAACGACGTCACTTACTACAAGGCCGCTTATCTGAGCCAATGGTTCTTCATTCCGGCCTCCGATGTGGAGCTGAAGCCCGACGAGGCCAAGAAGCTCAAGAAGCTGCTCGCCGCCCCGATAGGGCAGCGCGAGCGATGGGCCGACTACACGCTGGAATACGAGGCGCAGCGGCCGCAGCGCGAGCGCGAGGCCAAGCTCACCGAGCTGCGCGCTTTCAAGAAGCACGGCATCGCCGTGGCCGACTGGGGCGTAAGCTCGGCCGACTTCTTCTCGCGCGCCGCCGGAATATGGTTCTCGGTGTTCAACCCCACCGATAAGGTAATCGACAACATCGTCATCGACGTGATAGGCTACGACTACGGCGGCAAGAAGATAGCCACGCGGGCCGGCGAGACCGTCACCCTCACCTCGGAGCGCCGCATCGCCCCCGACGGCACCGCGCGCCTGCAGTTCGGCCGTATCTGGAACGCCGACCGCCTCAGCCGCGTAGAAATCAAAGAGATAACCGTCACCTACGACGACGGCACCACACGCCGCGTCAAGAACATCGACAAAGTGACGGTGCCCGAAGAGCTGGGCAACTACTTCAACCTGCGCGGCAACGGCCGCGACACAATGTTTGACCCCTTCGGCTGGTGATATGGGCATCATAACCGACATAGCCCGCCGCCACTTCACGCGACGCGTGAAGCATCTGCAATCCATTGCCGGCGACCTTGAGGCCGTGCAGCGGCGGCAGCTCGCGCGCCTGCTCTCCGCAGCCCGAAGCACCGAATACGTGAAGACCCACGGCGGCGCCGACAGCTACGAGCAATGGGCCGAGCGATTCCCGCCGGCCACCTACGAGGAGATGCGCCCCTACGTGGAGCGAATGGTCAGGGGCGAGCGCGACGTGCTCTGGCGCGGCCGCTGCCGCCGCTTCGCCCAGTCGTCGGGCACCAGCGATGGCCGAAGCAAGTTTGTCCCCGTCACCGACGATTCGCTCCGGTGGTGCCACTACCGTGGCGCGAGCGATGCCGTGGCCCACTACCTCGCCGCACGCCGCCACAGCCGTATGTTTGAGGGCAAAGGCTTCATCCTCGGCGGCAGCTTCTCCTCGTCCATCACCCCGCCGCCGGGAGTGAAGATAGGCGACCTCTCGGCCAATCTCATCGAGGCTATCAACCCCGTGGTCAACCTATTCCGCGTGCCGAGCAAGCGCGTGGCCCTGATGGAGAAGTGGGAAGAGAAACTCCCCGCGCTCGTGGAGGCAAGCCTGCGGGCCGACGTCACCAACATCAGCGGCGTGCCCTCGTGGTTCCTTACCGTGCTCAAGCGCGTGCTCGAAGCCGCCGGCGCTTCGGAGATTCACCAAGTGTGGCCCCACTTGGAGGTGTTCCTTCACGGCGGCATCAGCTTCAAGCCCTACCGCGACCAGTACGACGCCATCATCGACCCGTCGCGAATGACCTACGTGGAGACCTACAACGCCTCCGAAGGGTTCTTCGCAGTCCAAAGCGACCTTGCCGACCCGGCAATGCTGCTGTTGCCCGATGTGGGGGTATTCTACGAGCTGCTGCCCCTCGACGCGCTCGGCACCCCCGAGGAGCGCAAGGCCATAATACCCTGCTGGAAAGCCCGCGCCGGCGTCGCCTACGAGCTGATAATCACCGCCTGCAACGGCCTGTGGCGCTACCGAATAGGCGACACCGTCACCGTCGCAAGCCTCAACCCGCTCAAAATCCTCATCGCCGGCCGCACCAAGCACTATATCAACGCCTTCGGCGAGGAGCTGATGGTCCACAACGCCGAAGCCGCCATCGCCGCGGCTCAGCGCGCCACCGGCCTGCGTGTGCTCAACTACACCGCCGCGCCCGTATATACCACCTCGCAATCCCACGGTCGCCACCAGTGGCTCATAGAGTGGGACTCGCAGCCCACGACCGAGCAGATTGAGCGCTTCGCCCGCGCCCTCGACGACGCCCTGCGAAGCGTCAACTCCGACTACGACGCCAAGCGCACCGGCGACATCTTCCTCGACCGCCTCTCCATCACCACCGCCGTCCCGGGCCTCTTCGACCGCTGGCTCGCCGCCACCGGGAAGCTCGGCGGACAGCGCAAAGTGCCCCGCCTGAGCAACTCCCGCGACATAATCGACCGAATGCTGACACTAAACTCATAAACTATCTCTCATCTTATGAAACGATACCTCCTCGCGCTCGCCGCCATCGCCGCCTTGACGCTCTCGTCGCAGGCCGAAATCCGCTACGTGTTCTACTTCATAGGCGACGGCATGGGTATGGGCCACGTCATCGCCACCGAGACCTACAGCCGCGACGTGCTCCACTCGGCTGAGCGCACCACGATGCTGCAACTGCCCCACTCCACCTTCGCCCTGACCTACTCGGCCAGCAGTCCCATCACCGACTCGGCCGCGGCCGGCACCGCCCTGGCCTGTGGCCACAAGACCACCAACGGTATGGTGGGCACCCTCCCCGACACCTCCTCGGTGGTAAGCATAGCCCATGTGCTCAAGCAGCACGGCTGGGGCGTGGGGATCACCACCTCCGTCCCCATCGACGATGCCACCCCGGCCTGCTTCTACGCCCATCAGCCCTACCGCAAGATGTTTGCCGAGATAGGCCGCGACATGGCCGCGAGCGGCTTCGACTTCTTCGCCGGCAGCCACCTGCGCGGCGACAAGGACGGCAAGGTGTCGGAAGCCCTGCGCCGCGCCGGCTTCACCATAGCGCACGGCATCGACGAACTTCACAAGCCCGAAGCCAGCGGCAAGCGGGTGCTCCTGCTGGCCAACCGCGACTACCTCGGGCAGTGCGGCTACACCATCGACAGCATCGCCGGCGCCCTGCGCCTCCAAGATATCACCCGCGCCGCCATCGACCACCTGACGCGCGTAAGCCCCGACCGCTTCTTCCTCATGATTGAAGGCGGCAACATCGACTGGGCCGCACATAGCAACGACGGCGCCGCCGTGGTTAAAGAGATGCTCAACTTCAACAGCTGCATCGGCATCGCTCTCGACTTTATGCGCAGCCACCCCGACGAGACGCTTATCGTCATCACCGCCGACCACGACACCGGTGGCATGGCCACCGGCGTAAAGGACGGGCCAAAGCGCAAAGCCGAGCTGCAACTCATCGACCTCCAGCGAATGTCGAAGGAGATGTTCAACGACTCGTGCAAGCGCATCATCAACGACAGTATCCCCTACGAATGGGCCGATATGCGCCGCTTCCTCACCGAGCAGTTCAGCCTCTACGACCGCATCAACGTGTCCGAGAAGGAGGACGCCGTGCTCCAAGAGGCTTTCGCCCAGGTGTTTAAGAAGCACACCGGCGAGCAGAACGTGACCCTCTACCGCACCTATTCGCGCTTCGACGAAGTGGTATTCGACCTCCTGAGCCACAAGTACGGCTTCGGCTGGACCACCTTCAGCCACACCGCCAACCCCGTGCCGGTGCTCGCCGCCGGCAATGGCAGCGAGATATTCTCGCAAGCCGTCAACAACACCGAGATACCCCGCAAGATAGCCACCCTCTGCGGCGTCACACTCCCGTAGGCCCGCACCCCTGCACTATCGTTACTATCGCTATGAGTACCCGACGATTTATCTTCGTTATCGCAGCTCTGCTGCTCGCGGTGGCCGCCAGAGGGCGCGTCGTCACCGGCGATGAGCGCGTGGAGCTGTGGAAGCCGCTGCTCCAGGGGCAGCGCGTGGCCCTGCTGGGCAACCACACCTCGCTCGCCGGAGAGGTCCACTTCCTCGACCTTATGCTGCAGCAAGGCATCGACGTCACGGTAATCTTCTCGCCCGAGCACGGATTCCGCGGCAGCGCCGATGCCGGAGAGCACGTGGCAAGCTCGGTCGATGCCGCCACCGGAATCCCCATCGCCTCGCTCTACGACGGCCGACGGCCCTACCCCGCCACCGCCGATATGCAACGATTTGACGTCCTGGCTATCGACCTGCAGGACGTAGGCACTCGCTTCTACACCTACTACATCACGATGCTCAATATGATGCGCGCCTGCGCCGACGAGCATAAGCCGGTGGTGCTGCTCGACCGCCCCAACCCCAACGGAATGTACATCGACGGGCCGATACTCGATATGTCGCTCAAATCGGGTGTCGGGGCGCTGCCTATCCCCATAGTCCACGGAATGACCCTCGGCGAACTCGCCCAGATGATATGCGGCGAAGGCTGGCTCGAGAATCAACGGCGGCTCGACCTCACCGTGGTGCCCTGCTCGGGCTACGACCACTCCACGCGCTACGCGCTGCCGGTGCCGCCCTCGCCCAACCTGCCCACGATGAAGGCCGTGTATCTATATCCGTCGATGTGCTACTTCGAAGGCACCGTGGCCAGCCTCGGCCGTGGCACCGACCGCCCCTTCTGCATCTACGGCCACCCGGCAATCGACGGCGACTACTCGTTCACGCCACGCAGCCTCCCCGGCGCCAAGAAGCCGCCGCTCCTTGGCATTCAATGCCACGGACGCGACCTCTCGGCAACCACCGACGCCTCCATCATCGACAATCGTATCAACCTGCAATATATCATCGACGCTTACCGCGCTTACCACGGCTCGGAACCTTTCTTCACCAAATTCTTCGACCTGCTGATAGGACGTGCCGACGTCCGCCCGATGATTGAAGCCGGCAAGAGCGCCGCCGAAATCAAAGCCACCTGGGCCGCCGACGTCAAGCGCTTCCGCTCCCTCCGCGCCAAGTACCTCCTCTACCTCGACGCCTTCACCCTCCCCTGACGC
>CAMHGU010000124.1 GCA_946184715.1 uncultured bacterium
AGTTTCGCAGCTATGGGGAGTACATTCACGCGGCCGACTCCTGCTTTATGAAGGGCGACTACGCGGGAGCGTCGAGGCAGTTTGAGCTAGCCTTTGCCACGGGCGAAAAGCCCTACGGCTCCCACCTGTACAACGCGGCTTGTGCGGCAGCGCTGGCCGGCCATAGCGACCTCGCTTTTGCACGGCTACAGGCTCGGCTAAACTCCGAACCCGATTGGTACGTCGATGAGCCGGAAGCCGACAACGACTTGGCCTCGCTCCATAGCGACCCGCGCTGGCGCGCCTATGCCGACACCGTGGCCGCTCGCCGCCACCGCATTGAAGCGAATTACGACAAACCGCTGCGCGCTCGCCTGCAAGCGATAGCCCAAAGCGACCAAAGCATCCGCTATGAATTCCTCAATGCTTACCGCGCTCCCGAGCGCGACCAAACGCTCATCGACTCGCTCACGCGCGAGATGCAACGTATCGACAGCATCAATCAGGCCGCGATATGCGACATCTTGGATACGCAAGGCTTCGCGGGAAGCGACAAGGTTGGCAATTCCTGCACAGTGTTCTGGCTCGTAATCCAACACTCGCCCGTGGAGCTGCAGAAGAAGTACTTCTCACTCTTTGAAGAGGTGTCGCTCCGAGGCGATATATCGCGAGAGAATGTAGCGATGATGGACGACAGGATTGCGATGCACGAGGGCCGCCCACAGAAGTACGGCTCCCAGATTGTTGACGGCGTGCTCTATCAGCTGCTCGACCCCGATAGTGTCGACCGATGGCGACAGGAGGTGGGGATGCAGCCGCTTGCCGACTACTTGAGACAGATGGGCGCCACGCGCTGACACGATGCGAAATCCTCACCTCCAAGCCGCTCAGCCTAAAGGTGAGGATTGCTCTATATTGTGCTTGAAAAGGCGGCGCGGTTATCGCTTGAGGGTCTTATGGCCGCGCTGCAGCACGATGCCACGATAATCATCGGTCACGGGCTGGCCCAACATATTGTAACGCGGCCCGTCGGTGTTCTTGTCGTCAACCTTAATATCGGTCACGCCCGATTCATCGACAGCTTGCGACCATCGCATAGTGTTGAGGTCGATGGTGATGACGTACACCCCGAGGGTGCTACCGTTGATCCAGAAGTTCCAGTGGTCTTCCTCCTTCGACACCACGTCGGCGCCTTCGGGGTCGCTGCCGTACCATATACCGTTCTCTTCATCGGCAATCTGGAAGTTGAGCCAAGCCTCTTCCACCGAGAGATAGCCGGAGAACACGCCCTCCTTGCCGGCTACGGGCGAAAGGTGCGCAAGCACCTTCTCGCGGTCTTTGTCGTAGATGGCCAACTTGGTGGGCACGGGAGCTGCCGTATAGTCGGCATCGGCGGCGAAGGCGTTGAGAGTGGCCAGCGGCTTGAAATCGCTGCTGAAAGCGCCCTTGCGATATGCGCCCCAATCTTGTTCGTAATAGTAAGGCGGTTTCCACTGGCCGTCAACTTCCGGCTCCCAATAGAACACACCGGCGCAAGCCTCCACGTCCTTCAGTTGCCAGAAGAGGTCGCGCATCACCAGGGCTGCCTTGTCAGGGTTGTGCTGTGGGAATCCCGTCTCGCACACCATCACCGGCACCCCTTGCTGGGCGCTTACCTTCTTGATGACTTCGGCGGCGCGGATATTGGCGCCATCGTCGGTGAGGCTGCTCCAGGCGGTCTCCGACGGATAGTGCGACACGCCCATAATGTCGAACTTGCCTCCGGCGGCCTTAAACTCGCGGAAGAACCACTCGGCATTGACCACTCCGGCCACGTGCACGATCACGCTCGCCTCAGGGAACACGCTCTTCACGGCCTGGTAACCGGCATTGCTGAGGGTCACATAGTTGGCGTAGCGAAGATTGCCGTATTTGTTCCAGTCGATGCGGCCGGCTTCCCACGACATACCGTTGTTGGTCTCGTTGCCCACCTGCACCCATTTAGGCTCGATGCCCTCGTCTTTCAGCGCTTGGAGCACATCGACGGTGTGGGCCGCGAGGGCTGCTTTGACCTCATCGAGCGAAAGGCCTTCCCAGTCGAGGGGCAGCGACTGAGTGCCGGGGTCGGCAAAGATGTCGCTATAGTGGAAGTCAATCATAAGGTCGAAGCCTTGCGCCTTGGCGCGCTTGGCCTTGGCGAGCACGTCGGCCTTGTCGCACCACGCGCCGTAGCCCAGGCGCGTAGGATTTACCCACACGCGCAGCCTCACGGCATTCACTCCTAATTGTCCCATAAGCGGGAAGAGGTCGGTCGCTTGCCCGTCGGCATTTTTGAACGTCAGGCCCTCGGCCTCCATTTCGGTGCACCAGCTGATGTCGGCACCTCGCGTAGCTATCGGGTTGGCGGCTTGTGCGGTTACAACCCCTGTAGCTATCAGTAACGCAGCTATCAGTTTTCTCATTTGCTTTTGCTATTAATTTATTGCTTTAAGTTTAGTTGGTTATATCTTTGATTTACTGGATTCTCAAGTAGTAGCAAAGCATCTCGGCATTGCCGATTCGGCTCAGGTCGATTACGGCCTTGTCGCCGGTGTGCTTGAGGCCGAGCATCGACGAGGTGTAGTTGGCATGCTTGATTACGATCTGGCCGTCGTCGAGCTTGATGCTCTTAATCTGGTCGTGGGGGAATACGGTGCTATCCACGATGATGGCATCGTTGGTGAGAGCCACGCGCGGCACGAGCACATAGCCGTCGCCGACGGTGGAGCGGCGCACCTCGGAGAAGATGCGCTGCGACGGGTTGGTAGCCTCGATGCGGTCGTGACGATAGCGGCTCCACACCTCCTCCACGGCGCGATAGAAGTAGTACTCGATATGCGATTCCTGTCCTTGCTTCTTCACGTACTTGCCGCTCTTCTTGTGTACCAGCTCCACGTTGCCTTGCACGTCGGGCAGGCCGTAGAATTCGTAGGTGAAATTGGTGTGGTCATAATGACGTTCCGACACTCGGCCATCGCCATCGCGCTCACGCACATAGATATCCTCCTCGCGGTGGGTCACCTCCGCGATTTGCGAAAAATAGATGGTGCGGCGCGGGCTGACGTTGTCGCGCGTGTCTTTGAACGCCGCCGAGCCGAAGCCGGCCTCGCCGAGGAAGTAATCGACGCCTTCAAAGGTGTTGACATTGTGCCAGCTGATAAACACCGCGATAGCACCGGCCACCAGTGCCAGCCACGGGAGCCACGAGGCGTAGCCTTGCCAGATAAAGGCGGCGATGACCACCACGGCGCTCAGCCCGGCATAGATGGCAAGGCGAGCGGTCTTCTGCTCCTTGGTGTAAGGCGCGGCACGGTAGTCGCTCGATGAGATATACACTATCTTCCCTATATCGTCGGGGCAATAGCGGAAAGGAGCCTGTCCACCGGCGGTGAGCATATCAAGCTCCGGGCCATTAATGATTTTCGGTTTTGCCATAGTACTGAATATTAATGATTTATGAATAGTTTCTTGCTGCGGTTTACACCTTTATATTTAATAATGTAGATGCCTGAGGGGAGGTTGAGGCTGTCGATAAGGCCGGCGCGGGCGGCGGTGGCTACTCGGCGGCCGGTGATGTCGTAGATTTCGGCCTCGCCGTCCTCGGCAGGCTCGGCCACGGCATTGACGTGGGTGGACAATCCCAAGATGTGGCGCAAGCCACGGTAGGCGTTGAACTTGCCGGCGCCGAAGCGGTCGGGGGCGGCATCGGTGTAACTGTCGTGGTCGGCGGTGGCGTAGATGACGTCGATAATGTCGGCCGGGGTGAGCGTCGGGTCGGCTTCGAGCCAGGTGGCGATGGCGCCGGCCACCACGGGCGACGACATCGAGGTGCCCCACATCGCCGAGTAGCGAATGATGGAGCCATCGGGCTGCTCGTCAAATACGGCGGTGTCGCGCCCCGTGGCGGCGTAGCCTGTAGCCGTCTGATTGATAGCCGACACCACCACGGCGCCCGGCGCGGCCACATCGGGCAAGGTGCGCCCGCAGTAGCCGTAGCTGGAGAACGAGGTGATGTCGTCGAGCGGATAGTAGGTGTAGGTGGTTTCGCCGTTGCGCGCCGACTGGAACTTCTGGCGCGACGAATAGGCGCCCACGCTGATGATGTCGGGAGCTGTGGCGAGGTTGCTGATGGTCTGCTCGGTGTCGGGGGCGGTGAAGCCGGCTACGTTAAGGTTGCGGAAGCTGACACCGAGCGACGGCTCGGTCCAGCCGTTGACCGTCACGGCTCCGGCTATGGGTTTCACGACAACGGCCACGGTGTAGGCCGATTGCTTCGCCTTTATCTGTTCAAACTCGATACCTACGTTGTATCGGTCGTTGTCGGCCTTCTCTCCTGATAGACGTATCACACCGCCTGTGAGGTAGTTAAATAGCTCCGGATAATCTTCTGCTTTAAGCTCTATGTCGCTGCCGTCGGCCTCGGGCACAAAGGGCGGAGTGAGGCATAGCGTGCCCGAAGTGTCGCGCACGAGGAGCTGCACACTGAACGGCGTGGCGTCGTCGCTCCAGAAATCGACATAGGCGAAATTCTTGACCGAGAACGGCGTGCCTCCCGAGAGGGCCACAGCAAGGCTGTCGCCCTCAGCGGCAATCTCTTTGGCCACGTGAATGAGTGATGCGCCTTCGTTGCCGGCCGAGACGCAGATGATGCGGCCGGGGCCGCAGAGGCTATTGAGGAAGCGGGTCATCAGCGACGTGCCGTCGTGGGGCCCGGTGTTCTCGCCGAGGCTGAGGTTGACCACCGCGGGGCAGCCGCGCTCGTCGGCCGTAGCCATCACCAGCGCCACGCCCGCGGCGATATAGGCGTCTTGGAGTTCGTCGCCACCGCAAGCCACGATGCTCGCCTCGGGCGCCATTCCGTAGTAGGGATAGCCTATGTCGCGCCCCACGGCCGTATTCACGGTGTGGGTGCCGTGGGTCTCGGTGTCGGCATCGGAGGTCAGTTCGCCGATGCGCTCCGAGGGGAATACCGTGCCGGGGAGCTCGCCATCGGCCTGTATGGTTTGGTTCTCATCGATTATCATACCGCGGCGATGCTCGCCGGTGTCGTTGCCGGGCAGATAGGCCAGCAACATTCGGGTGGCTCCGCTCTCATCGGTGAAAGCCCTGTGGCCAAACTGGATACCCACATCGAAGGTGCCGTAGATTACTCCGGCGCCGGCATAGGGTTGCGGCAGGTTCACGCCTTGATGGATAAGGTCGATGCCCACCTGGCGGCGCGCCGTGTCATTGTGCAGATGATAGCGTCGGCCGCCGTCGATGCGCTTCACTCCGTCAATAGAGGCGATGCGATGAAGCCGGCTCGCGCTCACGCGCGCGGCCACAATCTTTCCGCTTTGCGCCAGCACCTCCACGCCACTGCGCTCAAGCTCGGCCCGGGCGGCAGCGCCGGCCACCTCTATCATCACATAGGCCGGGCGCTCGGCGGTATGTCCTTTAAGCACCTCGGAGGAATGGCGCAGCGCCATCAGCCGTGCCGACGACGACAGCACCCCGCCCCACGCCACCGAAAGCGTGGCCAGAACCACCGGTATCAATATGGCACCTCGGCGACAGCTCATTTCTGCTTACTCTTTTGATAGTCGCGATAGGTCACAGCCGGCACTATGCTGTTCCAGAGCATCAGCTTCTGCCCCGTGTTGTTGTTAAGCAAGAACTTGAAGTATTTGTCGGCTTGCGTACCCACGGTAGCCGTGGTGGTGATATAAAGAGGTGTAGCGATGGGATAGGCGTCGCCAAGCACATAGGCCAGGTACGGCTCATAGGCATCGGGCTTGTCGGCCCCGTCGCGGCGTAGCTTTATCACCTTCACTCCGGGCAGGAAATCGGCCGAGGCCGGCTCGGTGGGGTTGATGAGAATCTTGGCGAGTTCGGCGGCGGGCATCTCGGCATAGCGCTTCACCTGCGCTATGGTGTTGACCGGCACTATACCCACGGCCGCGGGCGTCGCGGCCACATATTCGGTTACGGCTCGGCTGTCGGGCAGCAGCTTCACCTTCCCTTCGGGAATCGCAGCTACCGTGTCGCTCACGAACTTTAGCAGCGACATCGACAGCGAATCGGCCACCACCTCCACGTCGCCGAGCTTCGACGGCTGGAGGTCGGCCCACTTCGCGGCTTTGCCGCTGAGAAGGTCGGCAAGTTCGCTTGTGAAGAGCGTCTCGCAGTCGTTGCCGCCATTGATGACGAAGGCCGGAGCAGTGATGCCGAGCAGCTCGGTACGCACAGCCCAACCTTTCTCCTTGAGGCGCGCGGTCTCGGCCTCGGTGAGCGGGCGGGCGGTAATCGCCACGTTGGCAGCTCCGCTCAGGAGCGAATCCACGGCGCCCTCGCCTGCCGAGAGGCCACACTTCACGTCAACCTCCGGATACATTGCCGAGTACACCTCAGCGGCGCGCGGAGCCACCGAGGCCACGATGCCATCGGCCTGTACCCTCACATTGTCGGTCTCTTCAGAGCCTTGCGGCTGACATGCGGCGAGTGCCAAGCACACTGCCGCCATCACGATATTTACCTTTTTCATAATAGCCTTTTCGTTAAGTATCATTTTCAAGCCATAAAGATAGGACAAAACCCGCAATTTTCAAAATCCCCACCCTTTTACACCCCCAAAGCACAAGAGCGGCCCCCGTTTTTATCCCCTGATTAAACTCTACAGACTTAAAGGACTAAGGGATTTGGATGCGCTGCGGCAAGGTCGCTGTAATGCTTCTGCGTAATCAGCGAGAAATCAT
>CAMHGU010000125.1 GCA_946184715.1 uncultured bacterium
ACAAGCGACGAGATTGCCGATGCCGCCGCATTCCTCCTTGGCGAGCACGCCAAGTTTATCACCGGAACCGACCTGCTCATCGACGGCGGCGTCATCGCCGCTATCCGCGCCGGTGTGTATCAGTTAGGATAAACAGTTAAAATTATGAAAATCAGAAGTATTATCACAGCCGCCATGGCACTACTTGTGGCAACATCTTGCAGTGCCGGCGCAAAACAAGAGAAAGCAATGACAGCAAAAGGAAAAAGTATCGTAGTGTTCTTCTCCCATGCGGGCGACAACTACGCAGTGGGCGACATCGAAGTAGGCAACACGAAGATTGTGGCCGACTACATCAGCGAAATCACCGGAGCCGACCAATTCGAGATTGCCACCCACAAATACGACGGTATGGCCTACACACCGCTCATCAACCTTGCCAAGGAGGAGACCCGCAAGGGCGAGTTGCCGCCCTATGAAGGCGACATTGACCTCAGCGCCTACGACACCGTATTCATAGGCGGCCCGATATGGTGGGGCACCTACCCCCAGGTGATGTTCACTTTCTTCAAGAATCACGAAGGCGACCTCGCGGGCAAGAACGTAATTCCCTTCACCACCCACGAAGGCAGCGGCCTGGCCAACACCGTTGACGACGTCAAGGACGCGTTCCCCGATGCCAACGTGACGAAAGGCTTCAGCATCTACGGCCACGAGGTGCGCACTGAAAGAGCCAAGGTGGAGAAGTGGCTCAAAAGTTTAGGTTATTAACTCATAAATAGATACATCAATGGAATACCTTAAATTGTATAACGGCGTTGAGATGCCGTTGCTGGGCTACGGTGTGTTTCTTGTAAGCCCTGAGGAGTGTGAACGCTGCGTGACCGACGCATTGGAGGTAGGCTATCGGCTGATCGACACCGCTCAAGCCTACGCCAACGAAGAAGGCGTGGGCCACGCCTGGCGCCGAAGTGGCCTCAAGCGCGAGGAGCTGTTTCTCGTCACTAAGGTGTGGATCAGCAATGCCGGCGAAGAGAAAGCGGCAAAGAGCATCGATGAGAGCCTGCGCAAATTACAGACCGACTACATCGACCTGCTGCTCATCCACCAGGCCTACGGCGATGTGTTCGGCACGTGGCGAGCTATGGAGAAGGCCTATCGCGACGGCAAGGTGCGCGCCATAGGCGTGTCCAATTTTCAGGCCGGCCGCTTCTTCGACTTCGCCCACTACGTTGACGTGAAGCCGATGGTCAACCAGCTGCAATGCAACGTTATGACACAGCAAACCGGCATCACGCCGCTGCTGGCCGAGACCGATACGAAGATGATGGCCTGGGGGCCGCTCGGCGGGCAAGGCGTAGATGGCATCGTCAAGAGCGAGGCGCTGGCCAATATCGGCGCCCGATACGGCAAGAGCGCGGCTCAGGTGGCGCTTCGCTGGCTCACACAGCGCGGCATCGTAGCCATACCGAAGTCGAGCCACAAGGAGCGTATGGCTCAGAATCTCAACGTCTTCGACTTTACGCTCACCGATGAAGAGATAGCGCAGATTGCCACTCTGAATCAGCACGATACCGGTACCGTCAACTTCAGCGACCCGCAATTTGTAAAATACCTCATCGAGAACTACGGCTAAGCCGTCACCTCCCCAGGAACTCGGAGGGGGTGATGCCGGTGATGCGCTTGAAGAGGCGGGTGAAGTGGTGAGGAAACTCGAAGCCGAGCAGTCGGGCGGTCTCGCTGATGTTTCGGCCCTGCATAAGCTGGCTCTTGGCCAGATTGATGACGTAGGTGTGGATATAGCTGATGGCCGTGGCGCCGGTAGCCTTGCGAAACATATCGCCGAAGTAATGGGCCGAATAAGCCATCTGCGATGCGCAGTAAGCAACAGTGGGCAACCCCAACCGATGCTGACGCCCCTCAAAGTAATATTGCTCGAGCAGCGCGTGGAAGCGCTTGAGGATATCGGCCGAGCCTTTGTTCTCGTCGTTCAGCTGCCGCCGGCATATCCTGTTGCAGTACTCCAACAGCAGGCGCAAATAGCCCAAAATGATGCTGCGCAGAGCCGACGAATCGCAGGCCGAGCGCAGCTCCGCCTGCATCAGAGAGAGCAACTGCGAGAGAGCGTGCCACTCGGAGGGTTCCATCCTCAGAGAGTCGGTATAGAAATAGGAGAAGAAGGGATAGCTGCGCATAAGAGGCTCGAGGTCGGTGTTATGCAACAGCTCGGGCGACCAAAGCACAGCCCAGCCGCTGATGTCGAGGAGCGAGCCATCGTCCTCTACCCCACCCAGCTGCCCCGGCGCCACGGCAATGATAGAGCCATCGCTGGCTTGCAATGAGCTGACGCCGTAGCTGAGGTTCTTGGGAAACTCCCGCTGAATAAACAGCCCGTACACCCCATAATTGTTCAGGCTGCTATGCACGGGCGACACCTCATCGTAGTGGATTACGCTCACCAGCGGGTGCAACTCCGGCGCCCCCACGTGGCGACCATAGTCGTTAGGATTATCTACTTTCAGAATTTTTCTCACGGCAGTAGGCTGTTTTGAGTGTGCGAAGATAACCATTTTTCCATAATCAGCCGAATTAATGGTTAAGAAATACGCCAATTTCTCCACATTTCTGCAATATTGGTAAATATCTATGCATTTTGTGTAATACCGCTTTTCCCGAATATGTGCACCTTTGCGATATGAAACAGATTACCTTATTAATAGCAGCGATGCTGCTCGCATCAACAATGATGGCACAGAAATTAGACATCACCATCGACGGCGTAACCCACAGCGCTACGCTCGCCGACAACGCAGCCACGCGGTCGCTCGTAGAGCGATTACGGCAGGCACCCGTGACCGTCACGCTCAATTCCAGCGGCGGCTTTGAGATATGGGGCGCACTGGGATTCTCGCTGCCCACCTCCAATGAGCAGATTACGGCCCAGCCCGGCGACATCGTGCTCTACAACGGCAGCAACATCTGTATGTTCTACGGTTCCAACTCGTGGAGCTACACCCGCTTGGGCCACATCGACGGCCTCACCGAGAGCGAACTTAAGACGTTTCTGAAAGCCGGTCAAAGCGGCATCAGCGTGAAGCTGGCCGTAAGCACCGCCACCGGCATCGCCCAAATAGCCGCCTCTAATGAGGCTCCGGCCGTAGCTTACACCCTTCAAGGCACCGTAGCGACGGCCGACTACAAAGGCATCGTCGTCCAAAACGGCAAAAAAATAATGCGATAACACCCCCGATATGAAGAATACATTAATTATATTAGCGGCAGCAGCGAGCTTAGCGCTTACGAGCTGCACCCCCAATAGCGACCAAAATCAAAAATCAGATAATATGACTACCCTTACATTGACGCAAGAATGGGACAAAGTGTTCCCGCTGAGCGAGAAAGTGAGCCACCGCAAGGTGACGTTTGTGACACAATACGACTTGACGCTTGCCGCCGACCTTTACGAGCCAAAGGGCGCTGAGGGCAAGCTGGCGGCCATCGCCGTTTCGGGCCCGTTTGGAGCCACCAAAGAGCAGTCGAGCGGTCTGTACGCGATGCGGATGGCCGAGCGCGGCTTTGTAGCACTGGCTTTCGACCCGTCCTACACCGGCGAGAGCAGCGGCGAGCCGCGTCGCACCGCCTCGCCCGACATCAACACCGAGGACTTTATGGCCGCCGTTGATTTCCTGTCGCGCCAGCCCAACGTTGATGCCGAAAAGATAGGCATCATCGGCATCTGCGGCTGGGGAGGTATCGCCCTCAACGCCGCCGCGGCCGACACCCGCATCAAAGCTACGGTGGCCAGCACGATGTACGATATGACGCGCGTCAGCGGCAACGGCTACTACGACAGCGCCGACAGTGAAGAGGCCCGCCACGCCGCTCGCGAAGCCCTCGCCAAGCAGCGCCTCGCCGACCCCTC
Source organism: uncultured bacterium (assembly GCA_946184715.1). Lineage (GTDB taxonomy): Bacteria > Bacteroidota > Bacteroidia > Bacteroidales > Muribaculaceae > CAMHGU01. Next base: position 3,902 of record CAMHGU010000125.1, read on the forward strand.
GGCTATGGCCGGTGGTGTCATCGACCCGCTCCCCGACGATGCGCCCCAATTCGTCAAGGACTACTTCGACTATTACAAAACCGAGCGCGGCTATCACGCCCGCTCCGGCAACTCCAACGATGGCTGGCGCACTATCGGCACCCAGGCCTATGCCAACAGCCGCTTCCTCTACTACATCAACGAGATACGCTCGGCCGTACTCGTGATGCACGGCGAGAAAGCACATTCGCGCTACTTCGGCGAAGCTGCCTACAACTATATGGTCAACGGCAAGGCCGAGGGCTACAACGTGACCGGCAAGCCCAATCCCAACCCCGCCAATAAGCAGCTGCTCATCATTCCCGAGGCCTCCCATTGCGACCTCTACGATGGCGGCTACACCGAGCTTAAAGGTAAGGGCGAGCCCAAGAACCTCATTCCCTGGGACACCCTGGCCGAATTCTTCCGCAACAATCTGTAATCGAAAGATATGATGAAGAAAGTAACCGTAATCTCTACCAGCTTGCGCCCCGGCTCCAACAGCGAGGCGCTCGCTGAGCAATTTGCCGAAGGCGCCAAAGCCGCCGGCCACCAGGTAGAGCTTATCACCCTGCGCAATAAGCAGATACGCTTCTGCATAGGCTGCCTTTCGTGCCAGACGACCGGCGCCTGTGTGTTCAAAGATGATGTGCCGGCCATTATGGAGAGCGTCATCAACGCCGACGTAGTGTGCTGGGCCACGCCCATCTACTACTACGAGATGTCGGGCCAGATGAAAACCCTCATCGACCGAATGAACGCGATGTACTCCAAAGATTACCGCTTCCGCGATATCTACCTGCTCACCACGGCCGCCGAGGAGGAGGACACCACCCCCGCCCGCGCCGAAAGCGGTCTCCAAGGCTGGATTGACTGCTATGAGCGATGCAGCCTGAAAGGGCACCTCTTCTGCGGCGGAGTTACCGCCCCGCGCGACATCGCCGGCAACGACAAGCTCGCCGAAGCCTTCAATATGGGTAAACAAGTGTAAATCAACTAAATGAAAACTGTCAACCGATGGATAATAGCGACCGCGCTACTGGTTGCGTCCGTCACCACAACAGCACAAACCAATATGGCACTTACCGATCGTCAACAAGCGCTCGCCGTCATCGCCGCCCTCGAGGCCAAAGGCGACATCGCCGCCCTTACCGCGGCCCTCAACGAAGGTTTTGAGAAAGGGCTTACCATAAGCGAAGCCAAAGAAGCCCTCTCGCAGCTCTACGCTTACACCGGATTTCCCCGCTCACTCAACGCCCTGGGCGCTCTGCAGCAGGTCATCAACGAGCGCAAAGCCGCAGGCCAGCCCGCGGAAGAAGGCCGCGAGGCCACCCCGCTGCCCGCCGACTACGACGCGCTGAAGCAAGGCACCGACGTTCAGACCCGCCTCTGCGGCGGCCAGCCGTTCACCTACGCCTTCGCGCCACAGTCCGACTATTACCTCAAGGCCCACCTCTTCGGCGACATCTTCGCCCGCGACAACCTCACCTTTGCCGACCGCGAGGTAGTGACCGTAGCCGCCATTTCGTCCCTGCCGGGTTGCGAGCCGCAACTGAAGGCTCACGTGGCAGGCGCGCTGAATATGGGCGTCACCGCCGAGGCCCTCAAGGCATTGTCCGCACTGCTCGAAGCCAAAGTGGGACAGGCTGAGGCCGAACGGCTCCGCGGCGCTGAGGCTGCCGTATTCGGCGGCTCCTACACCCCGGCCGAAACTGTCGATTTCTCCAACTGGCCCAAAGGAAACCCCAACGATGCCTACGCGCAATATTTCACCGGAAATAGCCACCTCGCCGCCATTGCTCCGGCCAACCTCCCCGAGGGTGCTGCCACCGTGGCCTCCTATGCCAACGTCACCTTCGAGCCCGGCTGCCGCAACAACTGGCACGTCCACCACGGCGCGCATCAGATTCTGATATGCGTGGCCGGACGCGGCTGGTATCAGGAATGGGGCAAACCCGCCATCGCGCTCCGCCCCGGTATGATTATCGACATTCCGGCTGACGTGAAGCACTGGCACGGCGCTGCCCGCGACAGCTGGTTCCAGCACCTGACCACCCACGTAGCCACCGGCGGTGAGCAATCCAACGAATGGCTCGAGCCTGTCACCGACGACATCTACAACAACCTCCCGCAATAAGCGGCCCAAATTGATTCTCACTTTATACGCGACCGGCGGTTATCGCAATCGGCAACGATTCGGCAACCGCCTTTTTTGTCCTCGCGACATCGAGAAGCCTTGTAGCATCGTTTACCGCAATAGTGCAAGAGTACCATAGCGCAGCCAAGTCCTTTAGTCCTAAAAGTCCGTAGAGATTTCACAGCGAGCGGGGCTGGCGTGGGGCACACGTCAACTCCTACGAAACTGCTACCTCGTAAAGGTTGCACCCCTCCCTCCGGAGAAATAAAAACAACCTGCACAACATTGAACAACCTTCATCACAGGCTTGAAGCGAATGTGTAATTTGAACAAGATTTGAATAATTTGGCTTGTGGCCGATTGCTTCGCGATTCCGCCCGAAGGGCTCCTCGTCGCGCGGCCGTCTTCGCCGATATAAGCACGCTATCGCGTGGAAATTTTACAAATTTAATTCAAATCTACTCATTCGCTTGTGCCCGATGGATTAGTTGAGTACAGCTGCTACCGTGTTCGTATTCGGCGATTACGGCAACCCCTCGGGGTTGCAATTACAATTAACCGGGGGTTGAGACGCCGAAGGCGGCTCTACCCTCGGAGACGATGCTCCCTCAGAACGAACC
>CAMHGU010000126.1 GCA_946184715.1 uncultured bacterium
CTAAGAGTGATAGGGAGGAGTGAGGAATCGCTCCTCCTTGTGTATGAAAGAGAGCAAAAAGGTTTCTGTTATAACCATTTTCTGTGATGATACAATCACTTGCCCACGCAGAATCTACTTGCCGATGCAGAAGCGGGCGAAGATGGTGGCGAGGATGTCGGGGGAGGTGATGGCGCCGGTGATGGTGCCGAGGTGGTGGATGGCTTCGCGGAGGTCTTGTGCGACAAATTCGCTGCTGATGCCGCTGCGGAGTGCGTCGGCGGCGCGCATTAGGGCCGTGTCGGTACCGCGGAGAGCGTTGTAGTGGCGGAGGTTGGTGACGACGGTGTCGTCGGTGGCGACGAGTTGGTCGCAGGCGACGGCTACGAGGCGACGGCGTAGCGTGTCGAGGCCGGTGCCTTGGCGTGCCGAGATGGCGACGACGTCGGGCTGAAGCTGCGCGGCGGCGGGGAGGAGGTCGATTTTGTTGATTACCCTAATTACGACGGCATCGGGAGCAAGGTGAGCGTTAACGGCTTGCTCCACCTCGGTGGCGGTGGACTGGGGCGAGTCGGTAATCAGGAGGACAATTCGTGCCTGCTCAATCTTGGCGATGGTGCGGTCGATGCCCATCGATTCGACGGTGTCGGTGGTGTGGCGCAGGCCGGCGGTGTCGATGAATCGGAAGAGAGTGCCATCGATGGTGATGGTGTCTTCGATGACGTCGCGGGTGGTGCCGTGGACATCGCTCACGAGGGCACGGTCGTCGCCGAGGAGGGCATTAAGCAGGGTAGATTTACCCACATTGGTAGCGCCGATAATAGCTACGGGGAGGCCGTTGCGTAGGGCGTCGCCGGTGGCAAATGAGTTGCAAAGGCCGGTCACGATGAAGTGAATCTCATCGGCAAGGGCGAGGAGGCGAGAGCGGTCGGCAAAGCTGACGTCCTCTTCGCTGAAGTCCAGCTCCAGCTCGAGGAGCGCGGCCAGCTCGAGCATCTGCTCGCGGAGTTGCTCAATTCGTCGGCTTATGCCGCCCTTCATCTGGCTTATGGCGAGGCGGTGGGCCGCGCGGGTGCGGCTTGCGATGACGTCGGCAACGGCTTCGGCCTGTGCGAGGTCGAGGCGGCCATTGGCGAAGGCGCGTCGGGTGAACTCGCCGGGCTCGGCCATACGGGCACCGGCGGCGATGAGTCGCTGAAGCAAGCGCTGCTGCACAAAGAGTGAGCCGTGGCACGAAAGCTCGATTACCGTCTGCCCGGTGAATGAGCGCGGGGCGCGGAAGATGGTGAGCACCACCTCATCGAGGGTGGCTCCGTCGTCGTCGGTAATGGAGCCGAGATGCGCCGAGTGGGAGGTCATAGCCGCGATTGGCTTGCCGTGCCAGAGGCGTTGCACAATCGGCTCGGCGTCGGGACCGCTTACACGCACGGTGGCGAGGCCGCCTATGCCGTGAGGCGTGGCGATGGCGCAAATAGTGTCGTCGTGGAGCGATTTCAGTGTCGTCGGTTCCATTGCGAGAAGTTGCATTGCGCTTCGATGGCGTTCTCGATGTCGTCGGGGAGGTTGTAGAGCAGGTCGAGACCCGTCAAGCGTTCCACCTCGTCGATGCTTACGGCGTATCGGTCGAGGCGCGAGAGTACATTGTCGGCGTTAGGCATCACGAAAGCAATGGCGCGCGGCTTGTCGATGAACGGAGCGTAGAGCACTTTGAAGAAGGCGCGCGGCACTGCGATGTCGCGGTTTCGGCCTATCTTGCGCGGGTTTTTATCGACGATGGGCCCGGTGATGACGATGATAGCGCTATCGCGCTTAGCCCATTGCCGCACGCGGATTTCGAGGTCGTTCCAGGCGCCGGCATTGAGGTCGTGGCGCTGCGGACAGATATTTGACATTCGGAAAGTGCGGTCCATCGCTGCTTGGCTCCATTTCATATCGCCGGCGGGCGCCATATGGCCGCGGTCGTAGCCCGAGCCGAGATAGTCGGTGGGCCGCGCCGAGTGGGCTACGCTGTTGTCCTCCGAGAATTCGTCGCGGCGCTGCGCCGAGTGGGCAGCCGCCTCTTTGCGCGTCAGTTCATATACTACGGCCGTGGGGATACGCAGCTCCTCATTGTAGTAGATGCGGAAAGCCTCGTCGTCGTTGAGTTTGGCTGTCATACCCTCACCGAGGCGCACGTCGAGCAGCTGAGCGCCCTGGCGTCGCTGCTGCTTCTTGGCCTGCTTATGCCGCCAAGAGGCTACGGAGGCAATCATCGTGTCGTCCGGTTGCCCGGTAGCTGCGGTGACGGATGAGCCGGCACCGGCGTCGCTGCGCTTGCCCGATGCGATTGAGTGCATCCACCAGGCCAACGCGCCGACGACAATCGCCAAGAGCGCGATCTTGGCCACGAGCATTTTAGAAGGCTTGCTATGCGGCTGCTTACTCATTGTAGATGTCTTCAAATTGGGCGTCGGAGACTTGTTCGCCGGCGTAGTTTTCGGCTTCGCTTGCGGCTTGGGCGGTGTCGCGCTCAACGGCAATCTCCTCAAACTCGACGTATTCGCCGTCGTCCTTAGAGAAGCCCTTAGCGCGTTGTCGCTGCTCACCATCGGTGCCGCCACCGAAAGCCGAGGCCACTTTGCCGAAAATTTTGCGGGCGATGAAGTCCCACAGCCAGTAGTAGGCGCGCTTGATCAGCGGCCAGCAAAGCCATATAATAAGAGCGTAGATTAATAATTTCATAGCGGAAGATAGCTAAGGCTCACGGAGGAGCATCAGGAATTGCGGGTGGAGCGGCTGAGAGCCGACATTGCAACGTAGAACACGATAGTCCACATCAGGCCCGATAGACCGCCGAAAGCCACGAAGAGGATAGCGCCGAGAATGATGGCGTAGCGCAGCACGTTGTCGGCAAACGACAGGTTTTTGAACTTGAGCGAGAACATCCTGATGGGGCTAATCATAAGGTAAGAGAGCAAGACGACGATAGGCGCCACCACCGCCCCCGGCAGCATCACGAAAGAGTGCATCCAGGCCACGAATCCGATCCAGAAGATGGCGTTGGCGGGAATGGGCAAACCGGTGAAGGTGACCGACTGGTTGTCGTCGAGGTTGAAGCGCGCGAGGCGAATGGCTCCGGCCACGGGGATTAGGAGGGCGGCCCAACGCAGAGGGTCCTCAGCCGGAATGGCGTTGAGCAGCATCATCGCCGGGGCGAGGCCGAAGCTAATGAGGTCGGCGAGCGAGTCGAGCTCTTTGCCGATAGCGCTTACGGCGTGGAGTAGCCGGGCAGCGAAGCCATCGCAGAAGTCGAACAGGGCAGCGAGGCCTATGAGCGCGGCGGCCGCCTGATAGCTTTCAAGGCCGCAGATGGTGCCCGGCGTGAATGAGACCACGATAGCGAGCACACCCGCGAGCAGGTTCAAGCACGTGATGGCGTTGGGGATATTGTTGCGGATAGCGTTCATTATAGTCACGAGATGGGGAATGTCAGGATTTACGGGGCAGGCGCGCCACGGGGGTGATGCCGCCTATGGTCTTATCGCCGAGCTTGACGAAGATTTCCGAGTCGATCGGCAGGAAGAGGTCGACGCGCGAGCCGAACTTAATGAAACCAAGATGGTCGTCGAACTCAGCGCGCTCGCCCTCCTGGGCGTAGGTGACGATGCGGCGGGCGATGGCGCCGGCCACCTGCCGAGCCACAATGACGTTGCCGTCGTCGGTCTCGATAGCGATGGTGCTGCGCTCGTTGTCGGTGCTCGACTTGGGGAGATAGGCCGACATAAATCGGCCCTTGTGGTGGCGCGTATATAGCACACGGCCCTGCACCGGGAACCAATTGGCGTGGACATTGAGTGGAGTCATAAACACCGAAAGCTGAATGGCCTCGCTCTTGAGGTACTCGCCTTCGTAGGTTTTCTCGAGGGCGACCACTTTGCCATCGACGCTTGAGAGCACCATTCGGTCAGTATCGCCATCGTAGTGGCGGCGCGGCGAGCGGAAGAAATTGACAATCAGGGCAAAGAGAGTGATTGAAAAGATAAGGAAGACCAGCGGAATCCAGCGCGGACGGATGAAGAGGTAGCACGGCACGTTGAGCACGGTAAGCACCAGGAGCATACCGAAAATGATGTTTAAGCCTTCACGATGTATCTTTACTTTCACAGTGATGTAGCCTTGCGATTGATTTTGTAACTTACAAAGTTAATACAAACCAATTGATTGCGCAAGCGCATTACTGATTTTTTGTTTAACCGGGTTTTGATTTTTATCCACACAGTGCGAAGCATACCTTCGGCAAGCTCCGCACAATGAGTTAACCACAGCGGCAGGTCTTCGACCTGGCCACGAGCAAGCGGAATTTATCAAGATGTCAAGGTTCCTCACCCCCCGACGAGGGATATAAAGACAACAATGACAACCATAAACAACTTTCTTGTATAGGCTTCGACAACCCCGGACATCTATCGCTGGCTCCACCGTCGGTGCCAATGAGGGTGTGTCAAAAATGCGACGCACCCTCTTGTTATAATATCTTGCATAACATATAGCAATGCCTCTACTTTCTCAAGCGGAGGCATTGCTATATGTCAAATAAGTTTTAGTAACTTAGTGACAGTCAAATAAATAATTATGGCTACAAAGTTACACTTTCGTCCGCAAATAAACAATCAAAGATTCTTTTTCCTCAAAGGATTGACAGAGATATCGCCGCCTACCGCGCCCAGCACTGCCAGGGCTGTCCGTTGAAAGCCAAATGCTACAAGAGACAAAAAGGTGACCGCGAGATCGAGGTCAGCCATAGGCTCATCGCCTACAAACAGAGGGCTCGGGAAAACCTCACCTCCGATAAAGGGCTTGAGCACCGCTCCAAGAGACCCATAGAGCCGGAAGCTGTGTTCGGGCAGATGAAGAACAACAAGCGATACAAGCGCTTCCGCCACTTCGGCAAAGACAAGGTCACCATGGACTTTGCCGTCTTCGCCATAGCCTTCAACATCAAGAAAATGGCCGCAAAAATCGAGGAACCCGCCTGAAACCGAAGAAATAGGCCCCATTTTGCATTTTTGCCAACACAGATCGATTTATACCTCCTGAGAATCGAAAATCTTGCCAAAATACATAACCTTCAGCCGCCTGAAAAATATCGCATTCTCAGACGGCTGATTTGCAATGAGGGCGCGCCATAACGGTATTATGACACACCCTCATTGTATGACCATACGGCTGCCAACAGGCTTGGTTATGTACTATTTATCTTATAAACCCCTTTAGATAAACGGTAAAGCCATCCACTTTTCATATAAATAAAAGCGTACTGACCACGCGCGTCCAATCCCTGGCTTGAAAGTCACGAACAGAACAAGACAGAATCGTTGGGTTAAGCGGTGTCTCATCCTGCAAGATGAGCTATAGGTCGAATATCACTCAATTTGCCCCCATCTATCCCCCGAGATAGTCGAAAATAGCCAATGGATAAACCTCTTTCGAGGGTGGGGATTTACATTTTACTCGTGTTTTGGCAGATATACATTCCAGCTTAAACAATGTAAAGCGCCACCCTTTTCTGCAATCGCGTTCATTTTTATTTGACGGATATTGCAATCGGGGAATGCTTCTTGAATGTATTGTTGGGCTATTGCATCTTCGTCAATGTCGAATATGGGCATTATGATGTTTTTGCCAACCTGAAGAAAGTTGATATATGCCCAGTTGAAATCATAACAAGGGTCATCAACTTCGCCATTGAAAAGCATTTCAGTTACTTCAAAGCCATAACTTTCAAGAATCCGACGGATGGATGCAGCTTCTTCAGGGTAGCAATCGCCATGATTACCCATCAGTATTCGATTATCACCACACCATTTGATGAAACCATCAGAATGTCCATATACATCGTCTTCATGTGGAGTCCATGGAATAATGATAACAGGATGACCAAGTTCGGAATCAAGTAAGGCTTTAAATTCCCAATCATCTTTCTTACGTCGGTTTTCTGAAAACACCTTATCTGTCATCACGATATATGGACCGCAGGGCACCATATTACCACCATCTATGATTAAATTGGTAGAACGACAGTTAATACCCATACCGGATATCACTTTTGAAACATCCGTTATCGAATCAATATCATCCTTGTTTATAAGATAATCTGGATAATAATGATACTTCAAAAAATCATTTTCACCCAATTGAATTGGCATATAGTCACGAGCCCAATAATCGCGAGTGGATTTAAGTTCTCGTGTTTCTATCCCCATTTCCTTTAGTTCCTTTAGTATGGTCATCAAATCCTTATAGAACTCAGGATTACCATATTTTTTAGTATTCAAACAAGGAGATAGAAACACTACGTTTGTATCTTTATCGTGGAGCAATATGTTGTTTTTAACCATAAGGCTTATCTTTAAGATTCAGAAAATCTTTGATTTTGTAACTTACAAAGTTAATACAAACCAATTGATTGCGCAAGCGAAGTTCTCATTTTTTGTTTAAACGGCGTTTTGATACTGCGCACAGTGCAACCATATCGGCACATCTTCTACGTGCACAGTGGGAGGGATGCCGATGGCCACACAGTGAGGTGCATACCTCCGGCATGCACCTCACCCGGCATGCACCTCACAATGAGTTAACCACATCGGCAGGTCTTCGACCTGGTCTCATCCAAAG
>CAMHGU010000127.1 GCA_946184715.1 uncultured bacterium
GTATTGCTCTCGGTTTGCACTAACTTTGGCTACGCCCAAGTTAGGCTGCGGCTCGCCAAATGCAAATTCAAGCACGCTTGATTTGCATTTGGCCTCGCCTTGCACTAACTTTGCAAATTGAAACAAAAAAAGCTGATATAGTGACATTACGAAACATTGCTATACTGGGCAGCACGGGGTCGATAGGGACTCAGACGCTCGACATCTGCGCCGAATACCCCACGCTGCTGCGCCCCTATTTGCTCACCGCCAATCGCAACGTGGAGCTGCTCGCGCGGCAGGCTCGGCAGTTCAAGCCGCAGCGTGTGATTATCGCCGATGAGAGTTGCTACCCCGCCCTCTGTCGCCTGCTTGAAGGTTCCGAGGTGGAGGTGGCAGCCGGCTCCAAGGCGATTACCGACGCTATGAGCGACCCGGCTATCGACACCGTAGTCACTGCAATGGTGGGCTACAGCGGTCTTGAGCCTACTATCGCCGCTGCGCGCCACGGCAAGGTGATAGCCCTTTCCAATAAGGAGACGCTCGTGGTGGCCGGCGAGCTGATTTCGGCACTGGCCAAGGAGCACAACGCCCCCATCCGTCCGGTCGATTCAGAGCACTCGGCCATCTTCCAGTGCCTTGCCGGCGAGAGCCACGACAGCATCGACCGCCTGATACTTACCGCCTCGGGAGGCCCGTTCCGCACGCTTACCAAAGAGCAGATGCAGAGCGTCACCAAAGCCGATGCTCTCCACCACCCCAACTGGAATATGGGCGCCAAGGTCACTATCGACTCGGCCTCGATGATGAACAAAGGCTTCGAGATTATGGAAGCGCGATGGCTCTTCGATATTCCGGCCGACCGCATCGACGTGGCGGTGCACCCCCAGTCGATAGTTCACTCGATGGTGCAATTTGTTGACGGCTCCATCAAGGCGCAGCTCGGCCTGCCCGATATGCACCTACCCATACGCTACGCCTTGGGATTTCCGCAGCGCCTCAAGAGCGACTGCCGCAAGATGCGCATCAGCGACTACTCCAGCCTGACCTTTGATGAGCCCGACCCGGAGCGTTTCCCTATGCTGCGCCACGCCTACGACGCAATAGCGCGCGGCGGCAACGCCCCCTGCGCTCTCAACGCCGCCAATGAGATAGCCGTGGCCGCTTTCCTCGAAGAGAAAATACGCTTTGTAGATATCCCCGACATCGTGGGCCGCGCCGTGGCCGCCGCCACCTTCATCGAGCGCCCCACCTACGAGCAGCTCGTGGCCACCAACACCGAGGTGCGCCAATCGGCCCTTTTCCTCATCACCAAAGAATAACAACACCCTTATATGGACAGTACAATACTTATCAAAGCCCTGCAGCTCGTGCTGGCACTGAGTATCCTCGTGATATGGCACGAATTCGGGCACTACTCCCTGGCGCGCCTCTTCGGCGTGAAGGTGGAGAAGTTCTACCTCTTTTTCGACCCGTGGTTCTCGCTCTTCAAGTGGAAGCCCAAAGCCAAGCCACTCAAGGAAGGCGAGACCGAAGATAGCCGCAAGCCCTCGTGGCGCGACACCGAATACGGCGTGGGCTGGCTGCCGCTGGGCGGCTACGTCAAGATTGCCGGTATGATCGACGAGTCGATGGACAAAGAGCAGATGAAACAGCCCGCCAAGCCGTGGGAGTTCCGCACCAAGCCCGCTTGGCAGCGACTGCTAATAATGATCGCCGGCGTGGTGTTCAACTTCATTCAAGCCGTGATCATCTATGCCGGCATAGTGTGGTGGTGGGGCGAAGAGTACATCACCTTCGACAATGCCACCTACGGAATGGAATACAGCGAAGCGGCCCACGCCGCCGGCTACCGCGATGGTGATATACCGCTGCTGGCCGATGGCGTCAAGGTCAACAGCCCCGACGATATGCTCCGCATCATCAATGCCAAAGAGGTGACCGCGCGCCGCGGCGACAGCACCGTGGTCATCAACCAGGAAGGGATGCTCAACTCCATCGTCAAGGATGCCAACGACGGCAAGGACGTGGCGTTTATGACCTACCGCTTCCCTGTCTTTGTAGATAAGACCGAGAAAGGCATGGGCGCCGCCAAGGCCGGCCTGCAGCACGGCGACCACATCGTGGCCGTCAACGACTCGGCCGCGCTCTCCTACGCCACATTCACGCAGCTCCTCACCGACAACAAGGGGCGCACCGTGAAACTCAGCATCGAGCGCGACGGCAAGCCGCTCGACGTCACCGCCTCCATCAGCGAGGGCGGCAAGCTCGGCTTCCAGCTGATGCCGCTCGATAAGATATATAAGGTGGACTACGTGCGCTACTCCTTCTTCGAGTCGATACCGCGCGGCTGGGCCCTCGGCGTGGACCGCCTCACCGGCTACGTGAAGCAGCTCAAGCTCATCTTCACCAAAGAGGGTGCCCAGAGCATAGGCGGATTCGGCGCCATAGGCTCCATCTTCCCCGACCAATGGGACTGGCGCGGATTCTGGGAGATTACAGCCTTCCTCGCCATCATTCTCGCCTTTATGAACATACTGCCGATACCGGCCCTCGACGGCGGCCACGTGCTATTCCTCATTGCCGAGATTGTGACCCGCCGCAAGCCCAGCGAGAAGCTGCTCGAGTACGCCCAAGTGACGGGTATGGTAATCCTCTTCGCGCTCCTGATCTACGCCAACGGCAACGACATCTACCGCTTCTTCTTTAAGTAAACGCTATGCAACAGTATCCTAAAATCACACTGCGCAAAGGAAAAGAGGAATCACTCAAGCGATTCCACCCCTGGGTGTTCTCAGGCGCCATACAGCGCGCCGACGAGGGCATCGAGGAGGGCGACACCGTGGCAGTGCTCACCTCGGGCGGTGAGCTCGTGGGCTACGGCCACTACCAGATAGGCAGCATCGCCGTGAGGATGCTCACCTTCAGCGACACCCCCATCGATGCGGCGCTATATAGCAAGCGGCTACGCCAGGCACTGGCGATGCGGCAGGCTCTCGGCATCGCCGGCACTGCCTATCGGCTCGTGCACGGCGAGGGCGATTTCCTTCCCGGGCTCGTCATCGACATCTACGGCACCACAGCCGTGGTGCAGGCCCACTCGCCCGCTATGCACCTCGCCCGCCACATCATAGCCGACGCACTATGCGACATCGAAGAGCTCCACGTCGACAACGTGTACTACAAATCAGAGACCACCCTGCCCTTCAAGGCGCAGCTCGACCCTCAGAACGAGTATCTCCGCGGCCAATTCGTCACCGACATTGCCGAGGAGAACGGCCTTCGGTTCCACATCGACTGGCTCCGAGGTCAGAAGACCGGCTTCTTCATTGACCAGCGCGACAATCGGCGACTGCTGCAGCAGTATTCGCAAGGCAAGCGCGTGCTCAATATGTTCTGCTACACCGGCGGCTTCTCCTGCTACGCTATGCGCGGCGGCGCCCTGAAAGTCGACTCGGTGGATAGTTCGGCCAAGGCCATTCAACTCACCGACGAGAACATCGCCCTCAACTTCGATGAAGCCGACCGCCAGCGCCACCGCGCCATCGCCGTCGATGCCTTCAAATATCTGGCTGAGATGCAACAGGGCGACTACGACCTCATCGTGCTCGACCCGCCGGCCTTCGCCAAGCATAAAAACGCCCTGCGCAATGCCCTTATAGGCTACCGCAAGCTCAACACCAAGGCCATAGAGAAGATAGCCCACGGCGGCATCCTCTTCACCTTCTCCTGCTCCCAGGCCGTAAGCCGCGAGCAATTCCGGCTGGCGGTGTTCAGCGCCGCGGCCGCCGCACGTCGCAAGGTGCGCATACTCCATCAGCTCACCCAGCCCGCCGACCACCCCATCAACATCTACCACCCCGAGGGCGAGTATCTCAAAGGCCTCGTGCTCTACATCGAATAGTAGCAAATAATACAACTCTATATTAACGATGAAATCAAAACTCTTAATCGCAGGCTTCATAGCCTTAGCTACAACAGCCATGCTCAAAGCAACCCCCAATCCGCAGCTCAACTACCACGTGGACCGCTTCGCCGACATCGAGGTGCTGCGCTACGACGTGCCGGGCTTCGACCGTCTTTCGCTCAATCAGAAGAAGCTCGTGTATTACCTCACCCAAGCCGCCCTCCAAGGCCGCGACATTCTCACCGACCAGAATTGCCGCTATAACCTTGCCGTGCGCCAGACCCTCGAAGCCATCTACACCAACTACACCGGTGCCCGCACCGACGACAACTACAAAGGCTTCGAGCTGTATCTCAAGCAGGTGTGGTTTGCCAACGGCATACACCATCACTACGGCAACGACAAGTTTGTGCCCACATTCTCGCAGCAGTGGTTCGACAGCCAAGTGCGTGCCCTCGGCGCCGCCAAGCTGCCACTTGCTCAAGGCGAGACCCTCGACTCCTTCCTCGCCACTATGGATAAGGTGATTTTCGACCCCACGTTTATGGCTAAGAAGGTGGAGCAGGGCGAAGGCAAAGACCTCGTAGCCACCTCGGCCGTCAACTTCTACGAGGGTGTCACCCAAAAGGAGGTTGAAGACTACTACGCTTCAATCAAGGTGCCCGGCGACCCCACCCCCATCTCCTACGGGCTCAACAGCAAGGTGGTGAAGCGCGACGGCAAGGTGGTGGAGCTGCCCTATAAGGTGGGCGGCCTCTACTCCGACGCCATCCTCAACATCCTCTACTGGCTCTCCAAAGCCAAAGAGGTGGCCGAGAACGCCGAGCAGGCTTCCACTATCAACCGCCTCACCGAGTACTACGCCAGCGGCAACCTCCGCGTTTTTGACCAGTACTCAATCACCTGGGCGCGCGACACCGAGAGCCGCGTGGACTTCATCAACGGCTTCATCGAAGACTACAACGACCCCCTCGGAATGAAAGGCTCCTGGGAATCGATTGTCAACTTCAAGAACGAAGAGGCCTCGCACCGCACCGAGGTCATCAGCCAAAACGCCCAATGGTTTGAGGACCACTCGCCTATCGACGACCGCTTCCGCAAGCCGCAAGTGAAGGGCGTCTCGGCAAAGGTCATCACCGCCTGCATCCTCGCCGGCGACTCCTACCCCTCCACCCCCATCGGCATTAACCTCCCCAACGCCGACTGGATTCGCGCCGCCTACGGCTCCAAATCGGTAACCCTCGAGAACATCACCGAGGCCTACGACATCGCCTCCCACGGCAACGGCTTCAACGAAGAGTTTGTAATCGACGAGCCCACCCGCGAGCTGCTCGAGAAGTACCTTTTCATCACCGACAATATGCACACCGACCTCCACGAGTGCCTCGGCCACGCTTCGGGCCAGCTGCTCCCCGGCGTGGACCTCAGCGTGATGAAATCCTATGGCTCTTGCCTCGAAGAGACCCGCGCCGACCTCTTCGCCCTCTACTACCTCGCCGACCCCAAACTCATAGAGCTTGGCCTCCTCGACAACCCCGATGCCTACAAAGCCGAATACTACAAGTATATGCTCAATGGCCTGATGACACAGCTGATGCGCATCGAGCTGGGTAAAGACCTCGAAGAGGCCCACATGCGCAACCGTCAGCTCATCGCCGGCTGGTGCCTCGACCACGGCCGCGCCGACAATGTGGTAGAGCTCATCAAGCGCGATGGCAAGACCTACGTCAAGATCAACGACTACCAGAAGCTCCGAGGCCTCTTCGGCACCCTACTCGCCGAGATACAGCGCATCAAGAGCGAAGGCGACTACAACGCTTGCGCAGCCCTCATCGAGAAGTACGCCGTGAAGATCGACCCCGTGCTCCACAAAGAGGTGCTCGACCGCTACGCCAAGCTCAATATCGCCCCCTATAAAGGCTTCGTCAACCCCACCTACGTGCCTGTGACCGATGCCGCCGGCAACATCATCGACGTCACCATCACCAATAATGAGGGCTATGCCGAGCAGATGCTCCGCTACTCCCGCGACTACTCGCCCCTCACCCATCCCATCAGCAAGTAACCCACCGCGACAACCAAACGAAAGCCTCCCGAAGTCCATCGGCCTCGGGAGGCTTTCACTTTGTTCCCTATAAGCTCTTGAAGATATAAACCACCGGCCCATAATAGCGAGAAAAGGCACCGGAGCCTAAGCCCGATGCCCTCTTCAGAGTGGAGGTAGAGGGGATTGAACCCTCGTCCTAACGCGGAACCAATAAGCTTTCTACATGCTTATCCGCAACTTGGTTTTCGACCGGAAGCAGGTTTGCGGCTACCAACCGCCGGCTTAGCTCCTAAATTTCAGATGCAACCCGAAGCTTGCGGCATCCTATTCTCGATTTATGAGCACCACCTGGTGGAAAAGTCTCGAGACTCCGGCTTCTCCGGTGATGTCTTGTCCCTCCCACTTTGGAAGGGATTAAGCCGATCTACTATACTTCGATCAAGCAGCAAGAGCGTAATTAGTTTCGCCAGTTAAATTGTTAATGCCTGATATTAAAGAGGATAGGTATCGTCCCTCTGCATGCTTACTTACCGCCTCTACACGCAGTCAAAGCCAGTTACCCCCGTGCGATTTGCGATTAGCGCTGCAAAGGTAGAACAAATAATCGGAATAAGCAATGCCGTGACGCGGAAAA
>CAMHGU010000128.1 GCA_946184715.1 uncultured bacterium
GACTTGTCAGAACGGCTTGGCCTCGGCATCGCCGGTGATGTCGCGCACGAGGTTGTTGGCAAGGCTCGAAGCGCCGATGCGGAACAGCTTGTTGTTGAGCCACTCCTGGCCGAGCACCTCTTTGACGATAGTGTAGTAAGCCACGGCCTCGTCGCTGGTGCGCACACCGCCCGATACCTTGAAGCCCACCTTGCGGCCGGTCAGCTCGTGATACTCCTTGATAGCCTGGCACATCACATAGGCGGCGTAGGGGTTGGCGCCGTCGTAGATTTTGCCGGTCGAGGTCTTGATGAAGTCGCAGCCGGCGTGCATCGAGAGTATCGACGCGGCGAGCACGTGCTGCGCGGTCTTGAGGGCGCCTACTTCGAGGATCACCTTCAGCAGGGCGTCCTTGCAGGCGGCTTTGAGTTCGGCCACTTCGTCATATACGCCTTCGAAGTCGTCGTCGCAGTAGAGGCCGAGGTTGAACACCACGTCAACTTCGTCGGCTCCGTCGGCCACGGCGAGGGCGGTCTCGGCCACCTTCACCTCGAGCTTAGCCTGCGAGGAGGGGAAATTGGCGGAGCAAACGGCCACGTCTACGCCGTCCACTTCGAGGGTGTTGCGCACCACTTCGGCCCATTTGGCATATACGCATATCGCAGCCACGTTCTTCAGCTCGGGGTGGCTCTCTTCGAAGCGGTTCACGCGCTCGGTGAAGTGCATCACCGAGGTGGCGGTGTCGGTGGAGCTCAGCGTGGTCAGGTCAACGGTGTTGAGCAGGAACTTGAGGGTGTCGAGGGTCTTGTTGGCAGCGCATTTCTCGGCCAGGAGCTTATCCACGGCGGCTTTGATTGCTGCATCGTAGGTGCTCACCTTGCTGGCGGCTACTAATTGATGATACTTGTCGGTTGTTTCCATAATTTGATTAAGGTTTAAGTTGTTTTATGTTAGTTTCGGGTTGTTTCGATGCCGGAGGGCGTCGCGCTCGGTCTTCTTGGCGATGTTGCGCTCGATGGCGGCGGTGAGGTCGATGTCGCACTGATTGGCGATGGCGGCCACCACCCACACCACATCGGCCAGCTCGTCGCTGAGCTCGGCTTGCGCGTCGCTGGCCTTTGCCGACTGCTCGCCGTAGCGCCGCGCCATCACGCGGGCCACCTCGCCCACCTCCTCGGTCAGTATGGCCATATTGGTGAGCGGGCTGAAGTAGCGCACTCCATAGGTGCGTATCCATTCATCTACCGTATGTTGAAGCTCAAGCAGTGTCATTTATATATCGTAGCGGGTTACACATCGGAGGGCGTGATGGCCGTGGTGGCGCGGCGGCGCATCTGCTGCTCCATTCCCTCCACCACGTTGATGATGTAGTCGCCGAGCTTCTCGGCCTCGCATATCACGTCCATATAGAAGATGCCCGACTGGTACTCGTAGAGGTGATTGTTGATGTTCTCGATGTTCTCGTTGCGCATCAGGTTGCGGAAGTTGTTGATCTCGCGCTCCTTGTTGAAGTTGCGCACCAGGTCGCTCGCCGTGATGTTCTCTATGTCGCTGAGGTTCTCAATCATCCGGGTGAGCGCTTCCTTCACCAGGCCCATCATCTTGTCGATGGCCTCATACTGCTGGGCGATAAACTCCACGTGGGCCTCGTCCTTGCGCACTATCGTCTTGGCGATGTTGTTGCAGCTATCGGCGATGCTCTCTATCTCGCCCACTATCGACATCAGCACCGAGATGCGAAGCTTCGACTCGTTCGACAGGCGGCCCTCGCTGGTGTGATTGAGGTAGTTGGCAATCTCTATCTCCATTCGGTCGCTTATCTCCTCGTATTTGCCTATGCGCGAGAAGAGCTTGTTGTAGTCGTCGTTGCCGCTCTTGAGGGTGACAAACTCACGCACCATATCGTACATACGGTCCACCCTATTGGCATACACGATTATCTCTTTCTCGGCTTGCGAGATATTAAGCTCGGCTGCCTGGAGCAGACCGCCCTTGATGTACACGAGCTGGAACTCCTCGTCCTCCTTGTGGCGCGAGCGCAGCACGAAGTCGCATATCTTCACGTAGGTGTCGGTAAACCATATCATTATCAGCAGGTTGATGATGTTGTAAACCGTGCGGAACATCGACAGGCCGAACGACACCGCGAATTGCAACGCCACAAATCGAGCGCCCAGCTCGCTGCCGCCGGCACCGGCGCCTTGCATCAGGTTGTTATAGGTCTGTGGCTCGGTGGCTTGTAGCTGGTCGCTAACGGTCATAAGCTGTGTGGGGTCGGCAAGCCCGAACTGCTTCGTTATCCACGCTATCAAATCCACAAACGGCCCGAAGACCACAAACAGCCACATGGCGCCGAAGATATTGAACAGCAGGTGGCCCAGCGCGGCCTTCTTGGCCGCTATATTTCCGCTTAGCGAGGCCAGAATCGGGGTAATCGTGGTCCCGATACAAGCGCCGAGCACTATCGCGCACGACATATCAAACGGTATCCACCCTTTGCTGCTCATAATCAGCACTACGGCAAACGTGGCGGCACTCGACTGCACCACCATCGTCACCAGTAAGCCCACCATCAGGAAGAGGAAATAGGACCAGTAGCCCATCTGGGTGTAGCCTTGCAAGGCCGCGAAAATCTCCGGACTCGACTTGAGGTCGGGAACCGACAGGCTTATCTGCTCCATTCCGATAAAGAGCAGCGCGAAGCCGATGAGGAACTCACCCAGCGACTTCACCGAGCCTTTGGAGCTGAAAAGCATCGGCACCGCAAACGCCATTATCGGCACCGCAAACGCGTAGATGTTGAACTTGAAGCTACCCACGGCTATAAGCCACGACGTGGCCGTGGTGCCGAGGTTGGCACCGAAGATCACCGCCATTGACTGCGCAAGCGTCATCAAGCCGGCATTCACGAAGCTCACCACCATCACCGTCGAGGCCGACGACGACTGAACAAGCACCGTAATCAGCACACCGGTCAATACGCCGAAGAAGCGGTTGCGGGTCATCAGCGAGATGATATTGCGCAAGCGGTCGCCCGCCACCTTCTGAAGGCCCTCACTCATCACCTTCATACCGTAGAGGAAAACCCCGACGGCACCAAGGAGTGTCAAGAATTGTAGAAACGAATAATCCATTATCAGTAATTGATGGGTTGGTATCGATATTTAAGGTTTTACCTATGACGTTAAGGTCGTTAAAGTCGGTAAGGACGTTAATAACGCAATTACCGCAATCGCCATTCATAACGCGCTCTACGCATTATGCCACAAATTTAGCAATTATTTTCCATATTTCGTAATAACAGCCCTCGCAGCGCTAAATTTTTCTTCGCTTCGCCACGGCGCGACGCGCTCGCCCGCCGCTGCCGGCCCTTTTATCACCTCTTTCGGCATTTTTTATCATCGCAGCCGCTATTATTGGCCGAAATTTAGTATCTTTGTGACTAATTGGCAAAGTAAGCGCTTACGGCTATGCATACAAATGACGACCACAACAGCAGCACTGCTGCTATCCCCGCGCCCGCCGGCCCCGCGACAGCCGACGGCACCGCCCCCCGCGAAGCTCAGCAACCCGGCTCCGCAGGGCAGGCTAACCCCTTGAGCGACGACGCGCAAGCCGCCGCCGACGACGCCCTCGTCCAGGCCGCCTTCGATGAGCTCCTCGCCGGCTATATGGCCTCCAACCACCGCAAGAAGAAGGACATCATCGTCAAGGCCTTCAACTTCGCGCGCAGCGCCCACGCCGGAGTCAGGCGCCGCAGCGGCGAGCCGTATATTATGCACCCCATCGCCGTAGCCCGTATCGTTAGCCAGGAGATTGGCCTCGGCTCCACATCTATCTGCTCCGCCCTGCTCCACGACGTGGTGGAGGACACCGAGTACACCGTCGAGGACATCGAGTCGCAGTTCGGCCCCAAAATAGCCCAAATCGTGGAGGGCCTTACCAAAATCTCCGGCGGCATCTTCGGCGACAAAGCCTCGGTGCAGGCCGAGAACTTCCGAAAGCTGCTGCTTACTATGGCCAGCGACATCCGCGTTATCCTCGTCAAGATGGCCGACCGCCTTCACAACATGCGCACCCTCGGCTCTATGCTCCCGGGAAAGCGCATCAAAATCGCCGGCGAGACGCTCTACATCTACGCGCCTCTGGCTCACCGTCTCGGCCTATTCGCCATCAAAACCGAGCTTGAAGACCTCAGCTTCCGTTTCGAGCACCCGCGCGAATACGAAGCCATAGCCGCCAAGGTGAAAGGCTCGGAGGAGTATCGCAACCAGCTTTTCGAGTCGTTTGCCGCGCCTATCCGCAGCCGCCTCGACGCCCGCAACCTAAAGTATGAGATGAGGGCGCGAGTCAAGTCGGTCTACAGCATCTGGAAGAAGATGGACGCCCGCAAGATCCCATTTGAGGAGGTGTACGACCTCTACGCCGCCCGAATCGTGTTCGACTGCCCCAACGAGGCCGACGAGAAACGAATCTGCTGGAACATCTACAGCGACATCACCGACATCTACCGCCTTCACCCGGAGCGAATCCGCGACTGGATCAGCACCCCCAAGGCCAACGGCTACCGCGCCCTGCACCTCACCGTAATGGGCCCCGACGGCAACTGGATTGAGGTCCAAATCCGCTCCCGAAAGATGGACGACATCGCCGAGCGGGGTTTTGCCGCCCACTGGAAATACAAAATCGGCGAGGGCGAAGAGGACTCGGAGCTTACAAAGTGGATTAAGACCATCGAAGAGATTCTCGACAACCCCGAGCCCAACTCCATCGACTTCCTCGACACCCTGAAGCTCAACCTCTTCTCCACCGAGATTGTGGTGTTCACCCCTAAGGGCGACACCATCACCCTGCCCAATGGCGCCACGGTGCTCGACCTCGCCTTCTCGCTCCACTCCGAAATCGGCACCCACTGCATGGCCGCCAAGGTCAACCGCAAGCTCGTGCCCAACTCCTACAAGCTCCACAGCGGCGACCAGGTGGAGGTGCTCACCGCCTCATCGCCTCAGGTGAAGCCCGACTGGCTCAAGTTTGTCGTAACTGCCAAGGGCAAGACGCGCCTGCGACAGGCCCTGCGACGCAGCCAGCGCGAGGTAGTAAATCGTGGCGAGAGCATATATCTCGATTTCCTCAAAGCCAACGACATAGAGCCGAGCAACGACGTGCTCACTAAGGTACTCGGTATGAAACAGATGCGCAACCGCGACGAGCTGTATATGGCTATAGGGCGCAAGGAGATTCTCCTCGACGACCACCTCGCCGAGGCCCTCAAGGCCACCAACGAGCGCTCCCTGCTGCGCAAGCTCCTCCGCAACCCCTTCGCCTCTAAGCCTAAGCCGGGCGCCCTGCCTAAGCTCCCCGGGGCCGACAGTCAGCCGCCGCCAAACCCCGACAACACCATCAACGTCGATGCCATCAACCGCAAGCGCGACTACGTCCTAACCACCATCAACAACCGCAGCAACTACGTCCTGGCCGGCTGCTGCCACCCCATCGCCGGCGACGACGTCCTCGCCTATCTCGACCATAAGCATCGCCAGGTGGTGGTGCACAAGCTCACCTGCCCAATCGCCGCCCGCCTTAAGGCCAGCGACGGCGGTAACGTCCTCTCCGCCCGTTGGCAGCAGTCGCTCGAGAAGTTCCTCGTCCACATCTCTATCGAAGGTATCGACCGTTTCGGTATCCTCCAAGAGATTATCCAGACCATCTCCTCGTCGCTCGGCATCGACATTCGCAACCTCAACATCAACACCGCCGATGGCCTCTTCACCGCGCGCCTCGATGCCCTCGTGGGCGACACTAAGGCGGTCAACGATATGTGCCAGCGCCTCGATGCCATCGAGGGCGTTACCAAAGCCGTACGTACTAATTCTTAATCTTACACGTTATTTATCTGATGGATCGTCATCGAAATAATGAGAAAATAAAGCTGTTCAACCGCGAGGGGCTCCTCAAGTTGCTGATGCTCTTGGCTGTGGCCGCCGTGGTGGTATATTTCTTCCCCGCCCCGGGTAAATTCCGCTACGAATACGCCGTGGGGAAGCCTTGGGAGTACAGCCTCTTGACCGCGCCTTTCGACATCCCGATTGAGCTTGACGAGGCCCAGAAAGCTGCCAAGCGCGACAGTGTGGACCAGGCCTTCGTCCGTGTTTACTCCCACAACATCCGCATTGCCGACGACCAGGCGCGACGCCTCAACGAGAAGCTCGCCACCACCTCGCTCCCCTATCAGCTACGCGCTGCTATCGGAAAGGCGCTCCGCCAGGTGTACTCCGACGGCATCGTCGACAACTCCACATTCGACCTCATTCTCAAGGGAAAAGCGCCCGTGATACGCTACAACATCGACAACGAGCTCGTCGAAGTCGAAACCTATCAGATGCGCTCCGTTAAGTCGGCCTACGCCGTTATCGACTCGCTCGTCCCTGAAATAGGACAGCTTAGCTCCGACCTCCGTATCGTCGATTACCTCAAGCCCAACATCACCATCGACACTGTCCTCAACGATAAGCTCCTCAACGAGGCATATCTCCG
>CAMHGU010000129.1 GCA_946184715.1 uncultured bacterium
TACAAATAATCGCCGAAACCACCGAATAAATTTAT
This sequence comes from uncultured bacterium, assembly GCA_946184715.1. GTDB lineage: Bacteria > Bacteroidota > Bacteroidia > Bacteroidales > Muribaculaceae > CAMHGU01. The sequence goes on from CAMHGU010000129.1 coordinate 36, forward strand.
TCTCTTCGGGCTTGCGCAAGACAGAATTTCACCCCGAATTTCACCCGGCGCTCTGCAATCTACTCGCAGTCATCTACTTTTACCTATCGCACTTCTTATTTGAATTTGCAGTAAGGCTGTACAACATAAAAGTAGCCGGACGCTTTGATTTTTAAACTCTTTATTATAACTTTGTCGCAGGTTTGGTACTCTATTTTTTTGTATATAAATCAGTTGCACTATGATTAAGTTGTACATAAATGACGAAATCCCCATCACATACCTTACTACTGGGGAATACCCGTTATCAAGCGCGTTGCCCTATAGCCGAATCCGTCAGCTACAGGCCACCGACAACGTAAAGATTGTACTCGATGCCGGCACTTACCTACTCACCGAAGCAATGCAATTCCATTGCAACCTTACCATCATCGGAGCTCCGGGGGTAACAATTAAGATTGAAATCACCGATGCCGATGGCCCCGGCTCCGCTCCCTCCTTTATGCACAACGACAATTATTATCTGGGATGCGCCGGCAATGCTGACCACGAAGTGGATATACTCCTAAAGGATATTCAACTTGAATTTTCCGACAATCACACATATCCATTTCTGCCCGGAAGCGGCCACGGCTCACACACCTGCATCAAGCTGAAGCATACCAAGAATTTGCATCTTGATAACGTAAAGATTTCGACCGACCACGATTGCATCAACAACGTGATGATTTACGACAGTCATAATGTAATAGTCGAGAATTGCCACCTGTACAACACCCACGAAATCAAGACAGAAGGCTATCAGTATCACGATATAGGCGGCAACCTGTGGTTCGTCGGCAACAACTACGATGTGGTGGTGCGCAACAACCGATTCTACAAGGAGGGCAACGATGAGGCCCTCGGCATATACGGTCAAGGAGAGAGACCCGAGGGCGATTACGACTTCCGCCGCAATATCCGTGTGGAAGGCAACACCTTCGAATATGGAAGCTTGGAAGGTGCGAGCGTCCCTTGCGATACTCTTATAACTATCCAATCGTCGGCTTCGCAGCGGCCTATCCGATTCGACAACATCACATTCGACGGCAACCATTTCATAATCAACGACCTCGTGAAGAATCTCTTTTGGTTGATAATTCAGAATCCGCTTACAAGAGTTCACGACACAGTATTTTCAAGTAATCTCATTGAGCTTAACGGATTTCAAGCCGCAAACGCTTCGATAAACATCTTCCATTTGGGATGCGCCTCGCAGGCTCAAGACGCCGAGATCTCAATCGAGCATAATCGCCTAATCAGCAGCTGCAGTGTAGATGCCAGCTCTACGGCAACGGCATTTTCCGGTCTCCACTTCCTTTCTCAACAGGGTGGGAAAGCCATAATTCGCCATAACACAATCTCCATTCAGAATGTAGATGACGAGACCTATATCGCAAATCCTACCGAAGATACGCATCGCATAACGTTGCTATACCGCAATGGATACAATGCCTCGACCGACATTATCGGGAATAACGCCAATGGGCTTGCCACTCTCGTGAGAATCGCCTCGCCAAGCGGCGAAAGTGTTTCCGACCGCATCATCACAAGTGAGCTCCGAATCATCGGCAATACCCTCATCGGTTGCACCCGAATTTCGGCGCAATTGACCGACCAGCTTTGCGTAACGATGCATCATAACATCATAAAGAGTAACTCTTACTATTACGGCTTTTTGAATAAGGCTAATTTTAGCAGCATCTCATACTGTCACAATCGCGTGAGGCTCGCTCCACGTCCTAACGAATCAGGCGGTTACTCTTCAATCTCGGGCGTGTTTTACTCCACAAACAATGACCCTGCGGCAACAATCGAGCAGATTAGGCTCGTAGGCAATACCGTCACAGGGCGAACTAATCAATTGGAGCACAGCCTTGCGCCGGTATATGGCATTGAGGTGCGTGATAACGAATATATTAACGAATAAGCATATACAGCTATGAAACGAGTGTTATCGCTTTTGACACTGGCGCTGGCGGTCATCACAGCCTATGCCTATGACTTTGAAACCGAAGGGCTTTGTTTCTCTCTTATGAGCAATGGTGAGCTGAGCGTGGCCGGAATTAGCAGTAGCGAGGGTGAATATTACCAAAAAGGGACGTTGATAATCCCCGACGTGGTGGAATACGGCCGAGAATACAAGGTGACTAAAATTGAGAATAAAGCCTTCAGCGGTAAAAAGATGATAGCAACCGCTACCATCGGAGATGCCGTCACGGAGATAGGCAGCGAAGCGTTTGCCGACTGTTCTGGCCTTGTCGAAGTGACGATAGGCAAATCGGTGAAAACCATCAATGCCGGAGCTTTTCAGGGCTGTAAGCTCCTCGCCAAAGTCAATATTACCGACCTTGCGGCTTGGTGCCGTACCTACATCCTCCCCACCCTTGCAGAGAATGGGGCTATTGAAGATTTTACAGCTTGCCCCTTTCATTCAGGCGCTGCTTTGGCAATAGATGGAGAGATAGTCACTACTCTCGACATTCCATCCTCAGCAAATAGTGTTCGTAATTATGTATTTTTAGGGTGTTCAAGTTTTACCTCTATCAATTTCCCCTCTTCGGTAAAATCTATAGGCGACTATGCTTTCGATCACTGCGAAGGGCTGCAATCGCTGGAGGTTCCCGACAACGTCGTAGAAATGGGCATCGCAGCCTTTTCATATTGCACAAAACTTGAATCGATCAAGCTCGGTGCCGGACTTTCGCTGATCAGCAGCTCGGCCTTCGCTTATTGCGACAAACTCAAGGATATTGAATGGGGCCCTTCAATAAAAAAAATCGGGTCCGCAGCATTTTTCAATTGCTCCTCACTTACCACATTGTCGTGGCCGTCATCGCTCACCGCGCTTTCGTCTTCTTGCTTTTCCCGTACCGGATTGCTCGAAATCAACATTCCCGGCAATATAAAAGAGATTCCTAACAACGCCTTTTCCAACTGCTCCGCAGCAAAATCGATAATAATAGCCGACGGCGTGGAAAGAATAGGGAGCTACGCGTTTTTTGAATGTAACCGAGTCAAGACGCTCAAAATAGGGAAGTCGCTATCTTGGATTGCAGGAGAAAACGACAATGCGGTTTCTCCATTTGCTGAATGTGAAGCTCTGGAGGAGATTATTATTGACCCCGAAAATGAGTGCTATTACTGCCCTGCCGGAAGCAACACATTGATAAACAAAGCCACCAACACTTTGTTGCTTGGCTGCACTAAAAGCGTGATACCCAATACGGTAGAGACTATCGGCTCACGTGCTTTTATAGGATATAAACAACTGAAATCAATCGAAATCCCATCTTCAGTGACCCGCATCAGCGATTATGCGTTCAGTGAGACCGGCTTGACATCAATCGACATTCCATCCTCAGTAATTGAGATAGGGGTAAGTGCTTTCAGCGAAACTGACCTAACCGCAGTCGTCATACCATCTTCAATAACTGAAATAAAAGATTACGTTTTCGCGTATTCCAAGTTGGAGCATATAGATATACCTTCTTGGGTTACCCGAATAGGACATGGCGCTTTCAGCTGTTATACTGTTAAGACTGTTACATGTTGGCGCATGGAGCCGCCCATAGCCGACGGATTCGGCTTTGTATATGATTCTACCTATAAAACGGCTCCGCTCTATGTGCCTGAAGGCTCGGCCGAGCTTTATCGCACGACGTGGCCGTGGAGTCAATTTAAGAACATCAAGGAGTTTCCGACGGGCGACGGCGTGGAGACGGTGAGCATCGATGCGCTTGACCCGACCATTCCCGTAGAGATCTACGACCTGCACGGCCGCCGGCTCGGCAGCGACCTGGGCGCGCTCCCCTCGGGCATCTACCTCGTGAAGCAAGGCTCGCGCCTGAGCAAAGTGGCTCGCTAAGGCCTCGCCCTTCCTATAGCACCCATATCGGGCCGACACCTCCACTGCGGTGCCGGCCCTTTCTTCATCACTTCTATAGAGAGATTACGTCAAGTGGTCAGAGGAGGAAATTGAGGAGGTAGGCACGGAGGCGAGGCCACTCCACATAGAGGCTGTCGGTGCCGCGCATCAGGGGCACGGGCTGCTCGTTGAGGTCGCCGCGCACGTAAATGCGCCCGGAGGGACTACGGAAGAAGGTCAGCTGGAGGTTGGCAGCCATAGGGGATATGTAGCTGTCGCGCCAGTTGTCAACCACGGTGTCGTCGTAGTAGGTGAGGTAGTAGCAGCCGCGGAGAGCCATAAGCCCTACGAGGGGCATCAGCGTCTCGCCGTGGCCGTAGCGGAGCGTGGCCGTCACCTCGCGGTCGCCGCGGAGCACGGCATCGGCCTCGGTGATTATCGACTGCAACAGCGGGCGCGCCGCCTCGATGGGCTGGCTGCCGGCTACGCTGGCCGAGCGCTGCAGGTACTGGCGATAGTTGAAGCATTGCCACAGGCTCGACAGCTCGGTGGTGGTGAAGTATCGGTCCCAATGGCATTCGAGGCCCATAGCGTCGAGGCCGGCCACCACGTAGTAGGCCCACAGCGAGAGTTCGCGGGCCTGCTCATCGGAGAGCTTCATCGCGCGCCCCACCCAGCGCCGCGCCGGCGACGTGGGACACACGCGCTCATAGAAGTCGCGATATAGCGGCCGCCACTCGCCCTGTTTGTGATAGGCGATGAAGGCGGTGTCGGTGTCAAAAAATCGCATCAGTGCGTTGCTTGCGGAGTCCTCGAGCAGGGTTATGCGCAATCCGGGGGCGTGGCGTTGCAGCTCCTCGGCAGCAGTGTACATACTCAGGGTGGCACGGGGCGAATACGAGGCGAGCAACACCACGCTACGTCCATCGGCAAAGAGCTCGGGGCATCGGCGCGCCATACGGTCGGCAATGGCCCTATGCTCGGCAAAGCCAATGGAGTCGAGCGCGCCCCACCGGCCGTCGCTTAGTCGCAGCACCTCTCGCACCGTGGCGAGGAGCCGCTGGCCGGGCTGCGTCAGCTGCCGTGCCGAGTCGGCCTTCTCGAGCCAGGCCGCCACGCGGCGCGCGTAGCTGCCCGAGGCGGGATAGCGCGAGCCGTGACGGCCCACGTGGCTCAGATAGATGGGTCGCAACGTATCGGGGGCCGCCACGATGCTGTGGCCGCTGCCGTAGGGCGACAGCGAGCCGCGACATTCATCAGCCGTAGGCTCATAGGCCACCATCAGCTGCGTGCTCAGCAGCACCAGCGCAAGGGCCAACATCTCTCGTATAGTTCTCATAGCAGTAAATAGATTGCAGCCTCGGCCGCAATTATCAGTATAACAAATATATAGCGGCGCAAAGCCTCGCTTGCACGATATGCGTGGGCCACTTGCAGCGCCACCATAGCGTTGAGCAGCGGCAGATAGGTGAGCGAATTGGCGCCATCCACCACCATCATCAGGGCGGCATAGAGCATCAGCACGAGCGTCACACCGTTGTACACCCGCAGCTGCTGCTTATACTTCACAAGGTGGAGAAAATTCAGGGCCACGGCCACGATGCCTATCGCCAGCGCCACAGCAGCGGCTATCAGATGCGGAGCGAACGCCTCGGGCGAGAGCGAGAGGAGCGGCTGCACCACCGGGAAGCGCAACGCCTCGAGCGGCACCAGCCCCAGCCCTACAGCGAGCCAATAGGGCAACACGGCACCAAGCGCCAGCGCCAGCAGCGTTTTGAAAGTCATCTGCCGCAGCTGCACGGTCGCTAAAGCTATCGGTATCAGGGTGTAGAGGAAGGCCACATTGAGAAGTCCGCCTGCTGCGATGATGGCAGCCACGAGCATAAAGCGCTCGGTGCGGCGCTTCTCATAGGAGGCATAGAGGATGTGAAGACCGAACACCACCGCCAGGCCCAGAAGGTTGCCGTGGTGCCACGTGCCCGTAATCTCCGGCACGGCAGCCTCCAGAATAGCGTACATCCCCACCATCAGCGTGGTCATACCGCTCATAAAGGCGTAGCGGCGATTGAGCAGCAGGAGCAGCGCGCACGTGAGGCCTATGAAGGCCCATTGCCACCAAAAATCGTTATTGACCGCCGCGGCAGCCCACCACGACGCGCCCAATCCCACAGCGCCCATCAGGCAGGCCATAGGCTTGCTCTGCACAAACTCGTTGATATACTCTTCGCGCCTCATCGTAGTGGGCCGGCCGGCAGCCGGCGATAATGCCTTGCAGCGGTCACTCTCCAGTTTTCTCCGATTTCTTCGTGCGGTCGAGGGCACGTCCGCTACCGGTTTCGCCCTCTTGCAGCCGTTTCCAGCTCTTGCGCCGGCCGTGGAGTACGGGGCGCTCGGCCTCGGCGCCGAGGCGCGGCTGGCGGTCGCGGATGATATGGCGCAGGAACTCCTCGCCGTGGAGCAGCTCGCGCTTTTCGCCGGCTCGGTGCTCGGTGCGGTCGCGGTCGAACGGCTTCCGGTCGCGGTCGAACGGCTTCCGGTCGCGGTCGAACGGCTTGTGATCGCGGTCGA